>DAIDJI010000255.1 GCA_027451455.1 Planctomycetales bacterium
CATCGCGTCCATGTATCGGGAGTTTGGCGGGAGCCAGATCGACCAGCTCCTCCTGATCGGAGCCCTGGAGCGAATCGAGAGGCCCCTGGCGACCCGGAGCCTCGCCATGCTCGCCGTTTATGGGAGGACGCCCGAGGTCCGTCGTCGCGCGACCGAGATTCTCCGCGGACGAAGCCCCGAAGACTACCTCGAATTGCTGGTCGGCCTGCTGGTCGACACGCTGCATTACGAGGTCAAGAACGTCGCCGGGCCGGGCTCGCCGGGTGTTCTGTTCGTCGAGGGGCAGCGCTACAACGTCGCCCGATTCTATGCCCCTCCGCCGACTCCCGGCATGATGCCCCTGCCGGGCGACATCATCACCTACGATCAGATGGGAATGCCGGTGATCACGCGATCGCTCGGTCCTGTCGGCAGTTTCATCACCCGGCCGGGCCACCAGCTTGAAGGCTACACGCTGGTGGAAGGGGCCCAGATTTCCGCGAGCCAGATGATTCAGGAGGCCCAGAAAGGGGCCGCCGCGGCCGAGTCGCAACTCGAAGGGGATGTCTCACAGCTCAAGGCCCTGAACGACTCTCGACGGCATTTCAACGAGCTGGTGATCTCCGTCGCCAGCTACGCGACCGGCAAGACGTTCGGCCCCGAGGTCAAGGATTGGCGCAAGGCGGTCCATGCCGAGAAGCAATACGAGAAGGAACCCAGGCCCAACAAGCCGACGGTCACCGAGATGGTCAACTTGGCCTACCAGCCCCAGTTCGCCCAGATCGGGTTCATGAGAACGCCGCTCATTGACCACTGACCGGAGAAACCACTCTAGCTTCCGGTTCGGAAGCCTCGCCCCTTCGATTGTGGTTGGATCGTCTGCCAGGCGCCGGGTTAGACCGGCGCCTGTGGCTCCTCAACCCGTGATCTCCTGACCAGGGGCCGTCTTCACGACCCCGCCGTCGAATTGCTCGTCTCCCGGAGCGCACCGATCAGCTTCTGGAGCGCCTGGCCCTCCAACTGTCGGACGCGCTCGCGGGTCAGGCCGAGGTTCTCGCCGACCTCGCGGAGGGTCATCGGGTCGTACGAGGCGAGGCCGAACCGCATCCGGATCACCATGGCCTCGCGGTCGTCCAGCTCGCCGATGTGCTCGAAAATCCGGTCGAGGTCGTCCGACTCGATCAACTGCGTCTCGGGCGCCTTGCTCCGATCGTCGGTGAGCAGATCATCGAGCGCGGGCCCCTCATCGGAAGGGGTGTCTCCCTGCGGCGAGAGATTGTTCACCCGGATTGCCTTGGCGACGATCCCGATCTTCCGCTTCGAAAGCCGGAGGGCCTTGCCGATCTCCTCGTGCGTCGGCTGGCGGCCGAGCCGGTCGGCCAGGATGGCCTGAGCGCGCTTCCACTTCGAGAGTAGACTAACCATGTAAGCCGGCAGCCGGATCGGCTTGCCGTTGTTCATCACGGCGCGCCGGATCGACTGCTTGATCCAGTAGCTGGCATAGGTGCTAAAACGCGTATCCATCATTCCGTCGAAACCCTCGACGGCCCGCATCAGCCCGAGGTTCCCCTCTTCGATCAGGTCTTCGAGGCTGAGCCCCTTGCCGAGATAACCGCGGGCGATATTGACGACCAGCCGGAGGTTGGCCTTGACCATGTGGTCGCGGGCGATCGGGTCGCCCATCGCCACGCGCTCCGCCAGCTCGCGCTCTTCCTCGGCGGAGAGGAGCGGCGTATCGTTGATGTCGTGAAGGTAAATCTGGAGCGGGGAGCCGGGATTCAGCTCGCGACGATCGATCCGGCGCAGGCTCATGGCGGGTCGTTCCTTGATGGGTTACGAGGGGGCCGCTTCGTGTTGATGCGGGGCTCGTCGGGCGATCGGCCCTCCGGCGCTGCGCCGGCTCGATGGCACATGCCCCAATGAAAGCTAGGACACGCCAGGAGCCTGTCAACCTGTCGCGGCCCGGTGTTCCCCCATTGCCGACCCGTGAGGCAATGGAGCCACATCGGCCTCGATTCCCACCCGGCCTAGCTTTCGATTGAATCGGTCCTCGGGTACGAGCCGAGGATATCCATCCGCTCGCAACGGCGGCGGACCAGGTCGAGGGCCTTCTGCACGGGAGGGTCGTCGACGTGCCCCTCGATGTCGAGAAAGAAGAGGTAGGCGGGATCGCGGTCCCGGGAGCCGTCTGGAGCCGGGAACGACTCGATCCAGGTCATGTTGACCCCCAGCTTCTCGAACGGGGCGATCGCGCGCGGCAGTGTCCCCGGCTCATTGGCGAGGCGAAGCATCAGCGTGGTCTTGTCGCGGCCGGTTCGCTCGCCCGGCCGCTCGGCGATCACCGCGAACCGGGTGACGTTGTGCGGCTGGTCCTCGATGTTCTCCGCCAGGACATTGAGCCGATACGGCCCGGCCGCCGCCCGACTCGCGACCGCGGCCGCGAAATCCTCGCGCTGGGCCAGCTCGGCCGCGGCGGCCGTCGAGACCACCTCCACCTTCGCCGCCTGCGGGACGTTTTTCCCCAGCCAGTTCCGACACTGCGAGAGTGCCTGAGCCTTCGAATAGACACGGCGGATCTGCCCCCACTCGCATCGGCCGAGCAGGCAGTGGTGGACCCGGAGCCGGACCTCCGCCCGGATCTTGAGGTTCGGCAACTTGATGAACATATCAAGCGTGTCGGCAATCCGACCGTCGGTCGAGTTCTCCAGCGGGACCAGCCCAAACTGAACGTGCCGCCGATTCACCTCCTCGAAGACCGCCGCGATCGACCCGACCGGTACATGCTCCACGGCCTCGCCAAACCGGGCCACCGAGGCCAGATGGCTGTAACTGTACTTCGGCCCCAGACAGGCGACCCGCATCGGCCGCTCCAGCGCCCGGGAGCCGCTGATCAGCTCGCGGAAGATAATCCGCAACGTCTCCGGTGCCAGCGGGCCATGACTCGCCGCGATCGCCTGCGCGATCACCTCATCCTCCCGCGACGACGACCAGACCTCCAGCCCCCGGTCTTGCTTGAATTGACCGACCCGGACCACCACCTCCGCCCGACGGTTCAGCAGCTCCACGAGCTGCCGGTCCAGCAGGTCGATCTCACGGCGAAGGTCCGTCAGGGTCGGAACCGGCTTCGCATCCGTCACCTTCGTCGGCCTCGATCCCACCGCCTTCGGGGGAACCTGACTCTCCCCAGCTCGCGGGGTCGTTCGCTTCTTCGGCGTTGACTTGCGGTTCATGTGCGGAGACTGGCTGGCTACAGGTGTAGTTGGGTGATGGCACGCATGGCGAATCGCTCGCCACCGGCCGACGCGGTCCGAATCGAGCGCAAACGTTTCTCTAATAAGTAATTCAAAGAATAAATCAGTCGCTGTCAAGGCGGTAGTCCGCCCGGATCACCAGGGGTGCCCGTACGATCCGGACGACCCGCATTTCGGCCGAGAACCCTCGGAGTCGAGCAGACTGCCATTTTTGCAGTCAGGCAACCGGCTCGCAGAGGCGGCTGTCAAACTGGCAGATCTCTGCACGATCAGGGCGAGGGGCCTCCCGGAATGCAAAATGCCAAGTCGTTTCATTGGAGACACTTATGGAAAAACATCCGTGCGAATTCGGGGTCTGGCACGGCCTTTGCTTTTGGAGAGATTTGTAATATTAGGCCAGCGGGTGGCGGGCTACAAGAGGGAACCGGGGATGTCCGCGGGCGTTGGTGCCGGATCGCGGGTCGCCGGAGAGATGCGGTAAGATGATATCCCTCGATCGGGGCGTGGGAACCGGGATTGCAGGTTGGGATTCCTCTGCGGTCACCGATCACCGTCGGAAAGGAGACGAGTCGTGTCAGAGGGCGAGAAGATCATCGGGATCGACCTGGGGACGACCAACAGCGTCGTCGCGGTGATGGAGGGGAGCGACGTCACGGTCATCCCGAACCAGGAGGGGAGCCGGCTGACGCCGTCGGTGGTCGCCTTTACGGCCAAGGGGGACATCCTTGTTGGTGACCCGGCCAAGCGGCAGGCGGTCACCAATCCGAGGGGGACGATCTACTCCATCAAGCGGTTCATGGGCCGTCGCCATAGCGAGGTCCAGTCCGAGGAGAAGATGATTCCGTACGAGGTGACCGGCGGGTCGAGTGACTACGTCAAGGTCCACATGGAGGCGACGAAGAAGGACTACACGCCGCCGGAGATCTCGGCGCTGGTGCTTCGCAAGTTGAAGGAGGCGGCCGAGAGCTACCTGGGGCACAAGGTCCGCAAGGCGGTGATCACGGTCCCGGCCTATTTCAACGATAGCCAGCGGCAGGCCACCAAGGACGCCGGCCAGATCGCTGGCCTGGAGGTCGCCCGGATCATCAACGAGCCGACCGCGGCGGCTCTGGCCTACGGTCTGGAGAAAAAGAAGAACGAGAAGATCGCCGTCTTTGACCTCGGCGGCGGCACGTTCGACATCTCGGTCCTCGACGTCGGCGACGGCGTCTTCGAGGTTCTGTCGACCAACGGCGACACCCACCTCGGCGGCGACGACTGGGACGAGGCCCTGATCAACCACATTGCCGACGAGTTCAAGAAGGAGCAGGGGATTGACCTTCGAAAGGACCAGATGGCCCTTCAGCGGCTCAAGGAAGCCGCCGAGAAGGCCAAGAAGGACCTTTCGTTCCAGGCTCAGGCCGATATCAACCTGCCCTTCATCACGGCCGACGCGTCGGGACCGAAGCACCTTACGATGTCGATCACCCGGGCTCAGTTCGAGAAGCTCACGGATAACCTCTTCGAGCGGTGCCGCGGCCCGGTCCTCACGGCGCTGAAGGATGCGAAGCTCAGCCCGAAGGACATCGACGAGGTCGTCCTCGTCGGCGGCTCGACCCGGATGCCTCGCGTCCAGCAGATCGTTAAGGACATCTTCGGCAAGGACCCGCACAAGGGGGTCAATCCCGACGAGGTCGTCGCCGTTGGCGCCGCGATCCAGGGTGCGGTTCTGACCGGAAGCGTCACCGACGTCGTCCTGCTCGACGTCACCCCGCTCTCGCTCGGCCTGGAGACCAAGGGCGGTGTGATGACCGTTCTGGTGCCGAAGAACACGACGATCCCGACCGAGAAGAAGGAGACCTTCACGACCGCCGAGGACAACCAGACGGCTGTCACGATCAAGGTCTACCAGGGCGAGCGGCCGATGGCCAACGACAACCGGGCCCTCGGCGAGTTCAACCTGGAGGGCATTCCGCCGGCCCGGATGGGCGTCCCTCAAATTGAGGTTTCGTTCAACATCGACGCCAACGGCATTCTGAACGTCACGGCGCGCGACAAGGGGACCGGCAAGGAGCACGCGATCCGGATCGAGGCGTCCGGCGGTCTGAACAAGGACGAGATCGAGCGGATGCAGCGCGAGGCCGACTCGCACGCCGCCGAGGACAAGAAGCGTCGCGAGCTGGCCGAGGCCCGGAACACCGCCGACCAGAGGGTCTACCAGCTTGAGAAGCTCCTGGAGGAGCACAAGGACAAGCTGAGCGAGTCGGACCGCAACGCCCTGAACGCCGCGATCGCCAAGGTCAACGAGGCGAAGAAGGGCGAGGACGCGGCGGCGCTCAACCAGGCCATTGACGAGTTGCAGAAGGCCAGCCAGGCGATGGCCGAGCACCTGTATTCCGCGGGTCCAGCCCAGGGCGGCGGCCCCGGCGCGGCAGGGCCTGGTCCCGGCGCCGGCCCTGGCGGTCCCTCGCCCGACGGCGGCACCGCCGGGCCTGGCGGCAAGCCGGATGACGTGATCGACGTCGAGTTCGAGGAGAAGCGGTAATCGATCACCGGGGCTGGTGAGGCCCGTTCTCACCAGCCCCTGGTCCTGTTCGACTCGATCTCGCCTCGTGGTAAGGATCAAGCGTTCGAGGAAAGCAGTGAATCGGACTCAGCTTCAGCAACTCGCCGAGGAGCGCGTAAGGGATGCGGAAGCCCTCCTCAACGCAGGACAATGGTCCGGAGCTTATTATCTGACCGGTTATGCCGTCGAATGCGCGTTGAAGGCGTGCATCGCCAGGTTGACGAATTTGCACGATTTCCCCGACAAAGAACTCGCGGTGCGATCCTTCACGCATCACATTGATACTCTGGTCGAGGTTGCAGGGCTTAGGGGCCTTCGCGATGCGGACATGAGCACGAACAAGGTGCGAAACGCGAACTGGCTGGCCGTGAAGGATTGGAACGAGAGGTCTCGCTACCAGCAGTGGAGCAAGTCCCAGGCTCGTCTGCTCTTTGCCGCCGTATCGGACCCCGCCGACGGAGTCTTGCCATGGATCAAGAACCATTGGTAATGGAAGAGATCGATGCGGGTGGGAAACTGGCTCGCGAGTTCGATCAATATGCCCCCGTCAAGGTGGCATTCTGGCTTAAGGCCAGCGACGACGACCATCGATACCTCTACCTCGCATCTGACAGGATCGATGATACGAATTTCGGCCTGGCTTACGGCGAGGTGGCGAGGCTTTCCGATCGTTTTCGATCCCCCTTTTTCGACCCCTTTCGGGTGAAGGTGATCAGCGGTGAAGATCCACTGGCGCAGGCGGCGGTGGATGTGAACAGGCAATTTCCGGGACAGATTCCGACCCGTCTCAGGGGACAGATGTTCGGCGGAATCTTCGTCGACGACGTTTTCATCTATCCGCCGACCCTTCAGGTCGCTGCATCCTGACGACTGGCCATCCGGCCAATCGATTCCTCGAAGAAAAAGAGGCCCCGATCATGGCCTTTCGATTCGACCAACTCACCCTCAAGAGTCAGGAAGCGGTTCAGCAGGCTCAGTCGATCGCCCGAGAGCGAGGGCATCAGCGGCTGGAGCCGATGCATTTGCTGGCCGCGCTGTTGCACCCGGATCAGCAGGTGGTCCGGTCGCTGCTGGGCCAACTCGGCGTCAATCCGGAGCAGATCCTCCGCGCCGCCGAGCAGGGCCTCTCCGCCCTGCCGAAGGTCAGCGGCGGCGAGCAGACGCTCGGCCCCGAGCTGAACCAGGTCCTCGAGGCCTCGGCCGCCGAGGCCGAGCGGATGAAGGACCAGTATATCTCCGTCGAGCATTTGCTCCTCGGCCTCGTGAAGGTCAAGAGCAAGGCCCAGGGGGTGTTGAACGCCCTCGGGATCACCGACAAGGAAGTCTTGCAGGGGCTTCAGAAGGTCCGAGGCGGCCAGCGCGTCACCGACCAGAACCCTGATGACAAGTATCAGGCGCTCGAACGCTACGGCCGCGACCTCGTCGAGATGGCCCGCAAGGGGAAAATGGACCCGGTCATCGGCCGCGATTCCGAGATCCGGCGCGTGGTTCAGGTTCTCTCGCGACGGACCAAGAACAACCCGGTCCTGATCGGCGAGCCCGGCGTCGGCAAGACGGCGATCGTTGAAGGACTGGCGCAGCGGATTGTCTCGGGCGACGTCCCCGAGTCGCTCCAGAATCGCCGGGTCATCGCGCTCGACATCCTGCCGATGGACCCGATTCCCGGGGTGGAGATCATCCAGGGCGATTTCCGGGACGAGGCGGTCGCCGCCCGCCTGGCCGCCGCCGACCTCCGCTCCCTCGCCTGGTGCTCTGCCTCGGCATAGCCCCGGCGCCATGACTCGAGGCGCCGTCGGGCCTCCTCGAGAG
>DAIDJI010000256.1 GCA_027451455.1 Planctomycetales bacterium
ACCAGTCGAGTCTCGATCGCGTGGACGAGCGGGTCGATCCCCTCGCCCGTCTCGGCCGAGACCTCGATGGCCTCTCGCTCCTGGAGGACGCCAGGATTCCAGGCGGGCGGGCGGTCCGACTTGTTCGCGACCACCAGCGCGCCGGGGATCTCTTCCAGCAGCCGACGATCGACCTCGTGGAGGGGCTCGGATCGGTCAAGGACGAGCAAAACCAGGTCGGCATCCCGGCGCTCCTGGCGCCCGAGGTCGATCCCAATCCGCTCGACCGGGCCAACATCCTCGCGATCGCCGGCCGTATCGGAGAGTTCGACCGGCCATCCGCCGAAGGCGGTTCGGATCGCAACGACATCGCGGGTCGCGCCTGGGGTTGGGTCAACGATCGATCGATCGTAACCGGCGAGCGCATTGAAGAGCCGGCTCTTGCCGACGTTTGGCCGCCCGACGATCGCGACTCGCCAGCCCGTCAGGAGTCGGGTGCCAATCTCGCCGCGGCCGATCAGGGTGGCGAGGGCTGGGCCGGGCTCGGCCTGGAGTCGGATCGCTTCGAGAAGCCGGTGGATCGCGGCGGAAAGGGCTCCGTTCGCCTGGTCCAGTAGGATCGCGGCCGATCGGAGGGTCGGCGCCCGGGCGAGGTCTTGGAGCGCCTGGGCCTCGATGCTGGAATCGGCGGCCGTCTCCTCGATCGCGCCGGCCTGCTTCAAGGCGCCGACGACCGCGTCGACGGCGGCCGGTCCGCCGTGGCACTGGATCTCGACCAGGGGAACCGATCCCGCCAGGCGGACGGCCACGACCTCATCGCCGATGCCCAGCCCGGCACGGCCGAATCGGAGTCGCCCTTCGGGCGTCGAGGCGAGCGAGCTTCCGCGAATCGGTCGGAAGACGCGGTCGACGAGGTCGACCGCCCCCTGCCCCCGGATCTGGACCACCGCGATCGCGCCCCTTGCGGGCGAGGTCAGTACCTGGTACGAAACCTTCATCGGCGTCCGACCCCGGGGATGGCGAGCGGTCGGACGATCTCCCACGATGGCGCTGAACGGGCGTTCGGGAACCGAGGGATGGCGGCAGCAGAGGACTTCCACGACATGATCAGACGGCTCCGTTTCACGGCAATCGTCGGGCTCGTCGTCCTCTCGTCGGTCGCGGATGCGGCCCGCTTCGACGAGACGAAGCGCCCGAATATCCTGCTCATCTTGACCGACGACCAGGGTTACGGCGACCTCGGATTCCACGGGAATCCCAGGATTCGGACCCCGCGCATCGACCGGTTCGCGCGGGAGAGTGTCCGGATGCGGAATTTCTGTGTTTCGCCCGTCTGCGCTCCGACCCGGGCGAGCGTGATGACCGGACGCTACAACTACCGGACCCGCGTGGTCGACACCTTCCTCGGCCGGGCGATGATGGACCCCGACGAGACAACGATCGCCGAGGTTCTCTCGACGGCCGGCTATCGGACCGGGATTTTCGGCAAGTGGCACCTCGGCGACAACGTCCCGATGAGGCCGATGGACCAGGGATTCCAGCGCTCGCTCGTGCTGAAGGGTGGCGGAATCGGCCAGCCCTCCGACCCACCCGGGGGAAGCGACTACCACAACCCGATTCTCCAGGACGACGGCAAACCCCGGAAGATGTCGGGCTACGTGAGCGATGTCCTCGCCTCGGCGGCGATCGATTTCATGACCTCGGCCGACGACCGCCCGTTCTTCGCCTACGTTCCGTTCAACTGCCCGCACGGCCCCTTGCAGGCCCCCGAGAAGGAACTGGCTGAGTACCGCAAGACCGACCTCTCGCCCGAGGCTTTCCCGAAGGCGAGTCCGCCGATCCCGAAAGACCGCCATCAGTCGGCCGACGAGATCGCCAAGGTCTACGCGATGATCACCAACGTCGACACCAACATCGGTCGGATGCTCGACGCGCTCGCCTCCCGGGGCCTCGCCGAGCAGACCATTGTCATTTACCTGACCGACAACGGCGCGGCCAGCCCCCGCTTCAACGCCGGCCTCCGCGGCTACAAGGGGACGGTCTACGATGGCGGCATCCACGTCCCGTGCTACATCCGATGGCCCGGCCATTTCGAGGCGGGCCGGGTTGTGGACAGGATGGCCGCGCACATCGACCTTTTCCCGACTCTCGTCGAGGCCGCGGGCGTCGCCCTCCCGAGCGGGCTGAAGCTCGACGGCCGAAGCCTGCTCCCCCTGCTCTCCGGCGATCGCGCGATCGCCTGGCCCGATCGAACGCTCTACTTCCAGTGGCACCGTGGCGACGTTCCCGAGGCCGGACGGGCGTTCGCCGCTCGCTCCGACCGGTTCAAGCTCCTCCGCCACGAGAGCCCTCCGGGCGCAAAGGAGAAGCCGAAGCTCGAACTTTACGACCTTCAGGACGACCCGGGCGAGGAACACAACATCGCCGACGATCATCCTGAAGTCGTTCGACGGATGTACGAGGAATATCTGGCCTGGTTTCGCGACGTCTCCTCGACCCGAGGCTTCGACCCGCCCCGGATCGATGTTGGGACCTCGAAGGAAGATCCAACGGTCCTCACCCGCCAGGACTGGCGCGGACCGCACTCCGGCTGGACGGCCAACGATCTCGGATACTGGGAAATTCGGGTGGCCCGGGGCGGGACGTACGATCTCCGAATGCGGCTGACGGCCCGGTCCTTTCCGACGGTCGTTCACCTGGCCCTCGGAGGCGAGGAACGGACGGTGAAGCTCGACGCCGGGGCCACGGAATGCGCGTTCGAGGGGGTCACCTGGCGAGAAGGCCCCGCGCGGCTGGAGGCGTGGGTCGAGGGAAACCAGCACACCGCTGGCGTCCGGGATGTGACGATCCATCGGCGATGAGATCGCCGGCCGTCCGCACCGACGGCTTGAAACTCTGGCGGCTACTCCCGATATTGGTCGGATTGGCCCGCATCGCCATCCCCACCAGGTGGACCATGCCCCGATCCCAGGATTCTCCCGAAGCATCGAGCGCCCATCGGCGTCTTGCGATCTCCGCAATGGCGATTCTCGGACTGATTGCGGCCGGGTGCCAGGCGGACGTTCCACCCTCGCCCGGTGAGACCGTCGTTGAGGCGAAACAGGCTCCCGCCGAACCGTTGCGGGCCTCCCAGGACCAGAAAGCACCGCCGCCCGTGACAGCGCCGTCTGTGACGGAGCCGCCGATCGTCGAGCCTCCGAAGGAGATCTCCGCCCCCGAGGGGATGGTCTGGATTCCCGGCGGGAAATTCCTCATGGGTGCGGACGACGCGACCATGTCGGACGCAGCGCCTGTCCACGAGGTCACGCTCGACGGGTTCTGGATGGATAAGACCGAGGTCACGAATGCCCAGTTCGCCGCGTTCGTCAAGGCGACCGGATACGTGACCGTCGCCGAGCGCCGACCCGACCCGAAGGATTTCCCGAATGTCCCGCCCGAGGATCTGGTGCCGGGCGGGCTGGTCTTCACGCCGCCGGCCGGTGAAGTCTCGCTGGAGAATCCGCTGATCTGGTGGAGCTACGTCCCGGGCGCGAACTGGCGGCATCCGGAGGGGCCCCAGACCTCGATTGAAGGGAAGGATCGTTATCCGGTGGTGCAGGTCTGCTGGGAAGACGCCGTCGCCTATGCCCGATGGGCGGGGAAGCGGCTTCCGACCGAGGCCGAGTGGGAATACGCGGCGCGGGGGGGTAAGTCCCGGACGCGTTTTCTCTGGGGAGACGAATTCCGGCCCGGTGGGAACTTCGCCGCGAACACCTGGCAGGGCCGCTTTCCCGATCGCGGCGCGGCCGACGACGGCTTCGCGACGACGGCCCCCGTCGGCCAGTTCTCGGCGAACGGCTTCGGGCTGTTCGACATGGCGGGAAACGTCTGGGAGTGGTGCTCGGACTGGTATCGTCCGGGGTATGACATCCGGGAGACGAGGAACCCGACCGGTCCCTCGTCAAGCTTCGATCCCGACGAGCCCGGCCAGGCGAAGCGAGTGCAGCGCGGTGGATCGTTCCTGTGCAGTGACCAGTATTGCAGCCGGTATCTGCCCGGCTCTCGCGGCAAGGGAGCCGTCGATACGGGCCTCTCGCACCTTGGGTTCCGCTGTGTCCTCTCGCCCCGCGACCCGAGGGAAAAAGGGACCGGACCAAAGGCGAAGGAATTGCCGGCGAAATAAGCGCCGCGGGACGTCACGAGAAGGAAGGCCGGGGCGCTGTGTCCGACTGGTTGCGGGAGGGCTATCTCTGGGTCAGCTCGGAACTGCTGACCCATCTCGGCTTCCTGCTGGCGCTGGTCTTCCTGGCGAACCTTCTGAGAGAGAAGAGGTCGCCGAGCAGCACCATCGCCTGGCTGCTGGTGATCCTGCTCCTGCCGTACCTGGGTGTGCCGCTCTACCTGATGTTCGGCGGCCGGAAGATGGTTTCCATGGCCCGCCGGAAGCCGACGATCAACGATCCGCCTCCCGATCGCCAACTGGAAGCACGTGGAGGCGGAACCGAGCGGTTGCTCGCCTCCTACGGGATTCCCCCGGCGCGCGAGGCAAACCGGATCGAGCTGGTCACCAGCGGAATCGCCGCCTATCGTCGCGTCCTGGCGATGATCGACGGTGCGACGTCGCGGATCGAGATCACCACGTATATTCTCGGCTGGGACGCCGGGAGCCGCCCGCTTATCGATCGCCTGGCCGACCGGGCGCGCGAGGGAGTCGCCGTCCGGATTTTGATCGACGACGTCGGCTCGTGGCGTCTCCCGCGCAGGAAACTGAGCGAGCTGACCCGGGCCGGCGCGCAGGTTGCTTTCTTCATGCCGATGTTCCACATGCCGATGCGAGGACGAACGAACCTGCGGAACCACCGGAAGCTAATCGTGGTCGATGGTCGAATCTGCCTGACCGGTGGCATGAACCTGGCGCTGCCGTACATGGGGCCGCCCGGCTCGGGGCAGTTCTGGCGCGACCTTTCGGTGGTGGTCGAGGGGCCCGTGGTCGCCGATCTGCACGCGGTCTTCGCCTCCGACTGGCGGTTCACCACGCGATCGGATCCCGGGCCGATCCGGGTCGAGGACGCCGACCAAGCGCCTGGACCGGCGCATCATGCCCGGGCGCAGGCGGTCCCGAGCGGGCCCGACGTCGCCGGCGATCCGCTTTATGAGGCCCTGCTCGCACAGATTTTCGCGGCCCGAGAGCGGATCTGGATCGTCACCCCGTATTTCGTTCCCGACGAAATGCTCGCGCGAGGATTGAGCCTGGCCGCCCGCCGGGGAGTCGACGTCCGGCTGATCGTTCCGATCCGGTCGAACCATCCAACCGCCGACCTTGCCCGAACCAGCTACCTGCGCGACCTGCACAACGCCGGCGGTCGTGTCCTGCTCTACACGCCCGAGATGCTCCACGCGAAGGTCGTGATCCTCGACGACCAACTGGCCATCGTCGGCTCGGCCAACATGGACATGCGCAGCCTCTTCCTCAACTACGAGCTCTCGCTCTTCGTCTGGTCGCCCGACGAGGTCGCCCGGCTCGCCGCCTGGGCCAAGGGACTGATGGCCCACACGCGGCGCGAGCTACCCCGACCAAGCTGGCCGGCCGAGATCGCCGAAAACGTCGTCCGCCTGCTTTCCCCGCTCCTCTAAGGCCCGCGAATCAGGTCCAAAACGATGACGGTCACCGATACGCTCTGGTACAAGGACGCCATCTTCTACGAGGTCTACGTCCGCGGGTTTTACGACGCCACCGGCGACGGCGACGGCGACCTCATCGGCCTGACCACCAAGCTCGACTACCTGCAAGAGCTCGGCGTCGACTGCATCTGGCTGATGCCCATCTATGCCTCGCCGCTCAAGGACGACGGCTACGACATCGCCGACTTCCGCCAGATCCACCCCACCATCGGCAACGTCAACGACTTCGAGGCGCTCACCAAGGCCGCCCACGCCCGGGGCATCCGGATCATCGCCGACCTGGTGATCAACCACACCTCCGACCAGCACCCCTGGTTCCAGGAGGCCCGACGCGACCGCAATTCCCCGAAGCGGCAGTATTACGTCTGGAGCGATACCGACCAAGTCTACAAGGGTACCCGGATCATCTTCCGGGATACCGAGACCTCCAACTGGACCTGGGATCCAATCGCCCGGCAGTATTACTGGCACCGCTTCTTCAGCCACCAGCCCGACCTGAATTACGACAATCCCGAAGTCCATCGGGAAATGCTCGACATCATGGCCTTCTGGCTCGATCGAGGAATCGACGGCTTCCGCGTCGACGCCGTTCCATACCTCTACGAGCGCGAGGGAACCAACTGCGAGAACCTCGCCGAGACCCATGGCTTCCTCAAGAAGATGCGCGAGTTCGTCGACACGAACTACCCCGGCACCCTCCTGCTCGCCGAGGCCAACCAGTGGCCAAGCGACCTCTTGCCGTACTTCGGCAACGGCGACGAGTTTCACATGGCCTTCAACTTCCCGTTGATGCCCCGCCTCTTCATGGCCCTTCGCCGGGAAGATAACAGGCCGATCCTCGACATCATGGGCCAGATGCCCGAGATCCCGCTTTCCTGCCAGTGGGCCGTCTTCCTCCGCAACCACGACGAGCTGACCCTCGAAATGGTCACAGACGAAGAACGCGACTACATGTACAACGAATATGCCAAGGACCCGAGGATGCGAATCAACCTCGGCATCCGCCGCCGGCTGGCTCCGCTGATGGAGAACGGCCGGCACCAGATCGAACTGATGCACAGCCTGCTCTTCACCCTGCCCGGAAGCCCAGTCCTCTATTACGGCGACGAGATCGGGATGGGAGACAATGTTCACCTGGGCGACCGTAACGGCGTTCGAACACCGATGCAATGGAGCGGCGACCGGAACGCGGGTTTCTCGCGATCCGACCCATCAGCGCTCTATCAACCACTGATTCTCGATCCGGTGTACAACTTCCAGGGTGTGAATGTCGAGGCGCAGCTTCGATCGCCCTCGTCGCTCTTGAACTGGCTTCGCCGGCTGATCCGAGTTCGCCGCGAGCACCGAGTTTTCGGCCGGGGCAGCCTCGAATTCCTGGAGTGCCACAATCGACGAGTCGTGGCCTACATCCGGCGGCATCAGGACGAGATCGCCCTGATCGTGAACAATCTCTCGCGGTTCCCGCAGGCGATCCAGCTCGACCTGGCCGCCTATTCGGGGATGAGCCCGGTCGAGATGTCGGGCCGGGCTCCCTTCCCGACCATTGGCGACCGTCCCTACCCGATCACACTGGGACCCTACGGCTATTACTGGTTATTGCTGGAGCGGCCATCGGCCTGATGGATGGTGAAGCCCGGGTCGCAGGTCGATGGAACCCTGGATTCCCGTTTCCCATTCTCGATTCCTGATGGAAGTGACGCCGTCGGTCTTCTGGATCGTCCGCTGGATGCCTGGCCTCTCTCGCCGAGAGAACGCAGCACGACAGCCAACGATCCTCGGAAACCCCAACAACGTCACTCTGCTCCAGAGACTCAAGGGATGAGTCGCTCCTCTGGAATCTTCCCGCGGGAATCGGGAAAGTCGACCTTTCCCCACCAGGACCGAAGGCGCCGACCTCACGATCGAGCGACCAGGTCCTCGATGGCCTCGGGCTCGCGCGG
>DAIDJI010000257.1 GCA_027451455.1 Planctomycetales bacterium
GGAACAGGAATGGGGCGACCCTCCCGGGCGTGAGGGGCTCTGGTGGGAGCCGATCCGGCCGCTCACCGGGTTCGGCGACTGGATGGACCGCCTCTCCTGGCGAGGGAAGACCGAACCGGTGGCCGCTCGATCGGCCCGCGCCGCCCAGGCCCTGCAATGGTTCCACGCAACCGCACGCGATGGCTGGGCGATCCTCAAGAAGGCTCACCTCGACGATTCGAAGCGACGGCTTGCGATTGTCGACGATCTCCTGAAAATGATCCCGCCGGGCGCCTCGGGAATCCGTCACGATCCGGCCGTACGCGCTCTTCTCGTCCGGGAGCGGCAGCGGCTTGAATTGATGGTGGGCCAGGCCCTCGGGGCGGCCGAGGTCCGACAGGGATTGCGGTCGCTGAAGCGGCCCCTGTATCCCTATCAAGAGGAAGGCGTGCGCCGTTTCCTCGCCGAGGGCCGGTTGCTGCTCGCGGACGACATGGGACTCGGCAAGACGGCGCAGGCGATCGCCGCCAGCGCCGTTCTTTGGAAGAGCGGGCGCGTTCGACGAGGGCTCCTGATCACGCCCGCGAGCCTCAAGCCGCAGTGGGCCCGCGAGTGGGCCACCTTCTCCGAGCTGCCGATTGAGATCGTCGACGGCACGCCTGACGCTCGACAGGCCCTCTATGCCTCCCGCAAGGAAGGCTTTCTCATCGTCAATTATGAGCAATTGCTCCGCGACCTGGAAATCGTCCGAGGCTGGGATCCTGACCTTGTCGTGCTCGACGAGGCGCAAAGGATCAAGAACTGGGCCACCAAGACCGCCCTCTCGGTCAAGGGTCTGACGCCGAAATATCGGCTCGTCCTGACGGGGACGCCGATGGAGAACCGGATCGACGAACTGGCCTCGGTGGTCGAGTGGGTCGACGACATGGCGCTCGAGCCGAAGTGGCGACTCACGGCGTTCCACGCGATTCGGGAGGATGGCCGGGTCGAGATGGTTGGCGTCCGGCACCTGGGGACGATCCGGGATCGGCTCCGGAACTGCATGCTCCGCCGAATCCGCCGCGATGTTCTCGACCAGCTTCCACCGCGTACCGACACGCGCGTCCCGGTCGAGATGACCGAGGTCCAGCGCCGGCAGCACGACTCGCTCGATCAGCCGATCATCATCTTGATGCAGAAGGCGATGGTCCGGCCCCTCACCCAGGCCGAGTTCCTCCGGTTGATGAGCCTGCTAACGATCCAGCGGATCATTTGCAACGGGATCGCCCAGCTTCAGTTCGAGGAGATCTGGCCGACACTTCGCGACCGGAAGCCGGACGAATCGGCGCTCCAGGGCCTGGCGACGCCGAAGCTCATCGAACTTCGGCAGCTTGTCCAGCAGGTGGTGATCGGCCAGGGGCGCAAGGTGGTGATCTTCAGCCAGTGGCGCCGGATGCTCAACCTCGCGAACTGGGCCGTACGCGACCTGCTGGAGGAGAACGGCCTTCGCGCCGGCTTCTTCACCGGCGCCGAGAACAGCCGGCGTCGGACGCAGAACATCGTCGAATTTCATGATGATCCCTCGTTCCGAATTCTGTTCTCGAGTGATGCCGGCGGGGTTGGTCTGAACCTTCAGCGGGCCGCGAATTGTGTGATCAACCTCGATCTCCCCTGGAATCCGGCCGTGCTGGAACAGCGGATTGGGCGGGTGTACCGACTCGGGCAGAAGGCGCCGATCGACGTCTACAACCTCGTCAGCGAGCAGGGGATCGAGTCGCGGATTTCCGTCCTGGTGGATACGAAGCAGGCGTTTTTCAAGGGGCTTTTCGACGGTGATACGGAGACCGTTCGGTTTGGAGAGGCGTCGGGCTTCCTGGCGAAGATGCAGAAACTGATCGACCCCTCGGCAATCGCAGTGATCGCGGCGAGGGGTGGGCAGGCCGAGGCGGAGGCCGATCAGGATGGTCCCGACGCCGACATCGACCTGGACGACCAGGTGGAGGATTCGCTCGGCGACCTGATCGACGCTGCGGACGAGTCAGCCGACGCCGAGGTTCCCGAGGCCGAGGCCGTGATCGAGCCGCCATCGTACCCGTTCGAGCCGCCGACTCCCGAGCCGCAACGGTCCGAGGCGCCGGCCGGTCGCGACGGCGAGGGCCGACCCGCCTTGCCATCGCCGGCTGGAGTCCGCGAGTTGTTCTCACGGCTGGAGGTCCGGCGTGAGGCGGCTTCGGGGAAGGTTGTCATCGAGGCTCCGGCCGAAGTTGCTGGCGAACTGGGAGCGCTGTTCGAGGGGATGGCCGCTCTCTTGCAGACGTTCGCCCGCCCGGGCCCAGGTTCGTCGACGTAGGCAGTGGAGAGTTGCGGTGGGCCGGGCTGTCCGTCATGCTGTGGGATCGTTGCTGTCCCCGGCGGCGAATCGGTCCGGGCCGCCCTGATGCGGGCCTCCCTCACCTGCCGCCCGTGGCCTTCCCACCCTCCCGATCACGGAGAACACCAGCCATGGACCGTCGGAACTTCCTCAAGCAGACCACCGCCGCCGGCGCGGCCCCATTCCTGCTTGGCGGGCCGCCTGCCTTCCTCAAATCGCTCCGACCGGGCCCCAACGAGCGCGTTCGTTTTGCCTGCATCGGCGTTGGCGGCAAGGGTGATAGCGACTCCCGCGACGCTGGCCAGCACGGCGACGTCATCGCGATCTGCGACGTCGACGAGCACACCCTCGACCGCAAGGCCAAGCAGCTCTCCGACAAGCACAAGAATGTTAAGAGGTATTACGACTATCGGAAGATGCTCGAGGATCTGGGTGACAAGATCGACGCGGTCACCGTCAGCACGCCCGACCATACCCACGCACCGGCCAGTGTCATGGCGATGCGGATGGGCAAGCACTGCTTCTGCCAGAAGCCACTGACCTGGTCCATCGAGGAGGCCCGGGTGATGCGCACCCTCGCCGCCGAGAAGAACCTGGTCACCCAGATGGGCAACCAGGGGACAGCCCACAACGGCTTCCGCTCGGGTGTCGAGCTGCTCCGTTCGGGCGTTTTGGGGTCACTGAAGGAGATCATGGTCTGGACCAATCGACCGATCTGGCCTCAGGGGATGCACCGTCCCAAGGAGACCCCCGGGATTCCCAGCCACTTTCACTGGTATGAATATCTCGGCGCTGCCCCGGATCGTCCGTACCACCCGAGCTACGCGCCCTTCAACTGGCGTGGCTGGCTCGATTACGGCACCGGCGCCCTCGGCGACATGGCCTGCCACACGATCAACATCGCCTGCATGGCTTTCGAGCTGTTCGACGCGGAGTCCGTCGAGGTCGTCGATACCTCTGGGATCGTGGACGAGGCAAGCTATCCGGCCTGGTCGATCATCCGGACGCAGTTCGGCCCCCGCAGTGGCCGTGGCCCGGTGACGATGACCTGGTTCGACGGCGGCGAGAAACTCCCGAAGGAGAAGCGTGAATACGCCAAGCACCTCCACGGACGGAAGCCCTCGGGCAGCGGCTTGCTCCTCATCGGCGAGAAGGGTTCGTTCTTCTCGGAGAACGACTATGGCGCCGAGCACGTTCTGCTTCCGGAGAAGGACTTCCAGGACGTGAAGCAGCCCGAACCGACCCTACCGCGGACGAAGGGGCACTTCACCGAGTGGGTCGAGGGAATTCAGGCGAGCGATCCGCACAAGCCGATGTCGAACTTCCAGTACGCCGGCCGGCTGACCGAGACCGTTTTGCTCGGCGTCGTGGCGCTGAAGGCGGGCAAGAAGATCGAATGGGATGGCGAGGAGATGCGCGTGAAGAATTGCGCCTTCGCCAACGACTTCGTTCGCCGCGACTATCGCCGCGGGTTCTCGATCCATTGACGATCGGTCCCCGGCGCGGCGGGAAAGCCCAGCCCGCCGCGCCGCCAGGAGATGGGGGGTACATCCCTGGCGACACGAGCGGGCGGTTGGACCGCCCCTTACGTCGTCGAGAGCAGGGGGGCAGCCCTCGGCGAGGCGAGCGGGCGGTCCGGGGCGGTTCGATGCGACATCGGATCGTCCCGGCCCCAATTCCGCATCAAAATCCTTGTGAGCCCGGCTCTCAGGAGTCGGTGCTACTGGTGTCCTTCGAGTGCGTGTCGACCGAGCTCGAGTTGCTGGTATTTGAGTCGACCGAGTTCGTGTCGTTGGGACTCAGATCCTTCGAGTTTCTGTCGATTGAGCCGGTCTCGCGGTTGGTATCCGGGCTGTTCTCGACACCGTGGTTCTGATCCACGGAGTTCACCCGATCCCTGGATGAGGTGTCACTGAAATGCCGAACATGCGCCGACGCATGCAGCGCGGCGACATGCGCCAGTCCACCGAAGTGCGACGGCGAAAGGCGGGATTCAAGCGATTCTGGCCGGAATGTCCGGCGATTCAGGGACTTGCGCGACCTCATCGACGTGACTCCTGGGTCGTGGTGCTGGGGTTTGGTTGACCCCCCTCCACACTTTCATCGCGCCGGAGGTCGGCAGGCGCGCGCTTTTTTGGTGAACATCACTTCGGGCCTCGCAGGTCCGTTTCATCCCGAGACAGGTGCAACAGGTGCCATCAAGTTGACCCACCACCCCCTCGTGCGCTAGAATAGTAGCAGAGTGTGTGACCGCGTAAGGTGGTCAGGGCGAACAACGGAAACCCCGGCCCAGGTACCTGCCTACCTGGGAACTCTCTGGCTGGCTCCGTTTCGACCTCGCCGATGGCCGTGAAAAAATCTGGGAAGCCGTCTGGATCAGGGAACGATCTGGGTGAGACAGGGCGAGGTCGCCGATACACGTCTTCGCTCGACCGTGAGTTTCGACGTCGTCACGATGAGGAACGACCCGATAGGCCGGCCACGAATGAGCCGAGTCGTCATCGGTCAGGAGTCAGAGTAGAGCGCCCGGGAGATCGCACCGATGAAACCGCGAGGCGAACGATTGTTCTGCCCGGGGGTAGCAAGCCTCATCGGGACAGAAATCCTCGAAAGCCGGCAATTGCTGAGTGCATCGATCGAGCTCGCGCCAGCACCAGAGCGGGTTGCGGTGATTGCTCCGGTGGTGGTTGCCTCTCCGAGCGACTCGACGGAGGCTCCGTCTTCTGGGCAGGGTGAGACCCCGGCGGAATCGACCTCCCTGCCGGTTGATTCTGCGAAATCGTCCGAAATGGCGACGGGTGTGGAGTCCGGCTCAGAAGATCCGATAATGGCCGTTCCCCCGTCTCCGGACTACGGAGCGCCCGACGAATCGCCCTCGTCGGCTCCAGGGGACCCGCCAGAGATCCTCTCGACCGGTGCGATCGGGACGACGACCCCAATTGTCGGATCGCAGCCGAATGCAACCGCGATTGCCATCCTGGTCCCGCGGGCTTCGCTCACTTCGGCGGCGAACCGATGGGAGGCGGGCCCGCCCGATGGTGCTTCGTCCCGGCCAGTGAGCGTCGTCCCGATGAATGTCGAGTTTGGGGGAGAGGATGGGGCGCTCCTGCTGGATGTCGGAGCCTTGGCTGGCTCGGAGCCGCACCGATGGCTCGCCGCCGCCGATAACGACGAATCGTCATCGACTCCGAACGAGGAAGTTCCTGCTCCGAACGAGACCGCTGATTCCATTTCGGACAGCCCGGTGGCTGCCGACCTGATCACGGAGTTTCTCCCCTTCGACCGGAACACTCTCGATGCCGCGATCGATCGTTTCACGGCCCCACTGGAAGAGCTAGGCTCGAATCTGACCGGCTGGGCGCCACAGTGGGATGCCGCCTCGGGGACGATGCTGGTTCTCGCGACGGCCCTGGCTATCGAGGTGGCCCGCCGACGGCTTCGGGACGGTCGCCCGCACGATGCCTCTGAGAGTCCTGATGAGGAGCTCGCCCGGTTCCCGGGTCATCCTTCGACCTGGGGCCTCGGCGAATCATGAGCAAGCCCTCCGCCTCTCTCGATACACTCCTGGAGAAGCTCGCAACGGGCGATAACGAGGCGGCCGAGCGCGTCTTCCGCGAATATGAGCCGTTCCTTCGCTCGATGGTTCGGCGTCGGCTTACACCGATGCTTCGCAGCAAATTCGACTCCATGGACGTGGTTCAATCGGTCTGGGCCGATGTCCTCGAAGGCTATCGTGAAGAGGGCTGGCGATTCACGGACCAGGCGCACCTGCGGGCGTTCCTCGCTCGGGTCACCTACAATCACTTCGCGACGCAATGCCGACGGCATCGGACGGCGCTGGAGCATGAACGCCCGATCTACGAGGCTGAGTCGCCGCCCGAGCCGGCCTCGGCCCAGCCACGTCCCAGCCAGGTGGCGCAGGCCCACGAGATGTGGGATCTCCTGATGGATCTCTGCCCGCCAGCGCACCGACAGATTCTCGAAATGAAGGGGCAAGGGGCCTCGCTCTCGGAGATTGCCGAGCGGACGGGGTTCCATGAGTCGAGCGTCCGACGCATCCTTTACGAGCTGGCGAAAAAGCTGGCCGCCGCCCGCCAACGAGCCGCCGAGGGATGAGGCGCACCCCGAGGGCCTACGCATGGCGACCGAGACGATGCGCCCGCCCAGCTCGCTGGCGAGCCGGCAGGTTGAGGAGATGGTTGAAGCCTGGCGACGCGGCGAGCGGCCGATCGTTGAGGAGATCCTCGCCCGCTATCCTGAGCTGGATGACGATGCAACGATCCGACTGATCTATGAGGAATATAGCCTGCGTCAGGAGGCGGGCCTCGAGGTCGATGCTGAGGAGATCGTGCGCCGATTCCCTCGATATCGCGACGAGCTGGCGCTCTTGCTCGACTGCCATCGCCTGCTCGAATCGGCCCCGGCGCGCGTGGAATATCCGCGTATCGGCGAGGTGCTCGCCGGCTTCCGGCTGATCGGCGAACTGGGGCGAGGAGCGGCCGGCCGGGTCTATCTGGCGGCACAGCCATCGCTCGGCGACCGTCCGGTCGTGCTGAAGGTCACGCGACGCGGCCGTGAAGAACATCTCTCGCTGGCCCGGCTCCAGCACATGAACATTGTCCCGCTGTACTCGGAGCATGCGATTCCCGCCCGCGGCTTGCAGGCACTCTGCATGCCTTATCTGGGCGGGACGACGCTCGCCCAGGTTCTCGAAGCGATCGAGGACCGACCGGCCTCCGAGCGGACGGGCGCCGAGATCGTCGAGGTACTCGATCGATCCAGCCAGCGGCGGGAGTCTGGGTCGGCGGTGGCCGGACCCTTCCGCCGATATTTGACACGGGTCTCGTACGTGGAGGCGATCGTCTCGATCGGTGCTGCGCTGGCGGACGGACTCCATCACGCCCACGAGCGTGACCTGGTCCACATGGATGTCAAGCCGTCGAACGTTCTGCTTGCCGACGACGGCCAGCCGATGCTCCTGGACTTCCACCTGGCGCGCGGACCGATCGATCCAGACCGCCCGCCGCCGGAGTGGATGGGCGGGACGCTGGAATTCATGTCGCCCGAGCATCGCCGGGCGATGTCAGCCGTTCGGGCGGGCCACCCGATCCGCGACAGTGTCGATGCGCGTGCCGACATCTACTCGCTGGGGATGCTTCTCTACGTTGCACTCGGCGGACCGGTC
>DAIDJI010000258.1 GCA_027451455.1 Planctomycetales bacterium
GGCGTCGAGGACGAGCAGAGGAAAACGCCCGGAATCGGCGTCGAATACGGGACGATTCGGGCCACCGGTAGGGTGAAAAGCTGGCGGAGGTCCTGCGCGCCTCCATTGATATCGCCGCCGACGTAATTGGCGTTGTACGTCTCGAAGTCAGCCGGCCGCATCACGTGCCGGGCCAGGATCAGGTCGCGAAATCCGGGTGCGAACCGTTCGACCTGGCTCTCGATCCGGTCGGTCATGTCCACGGTCGAGCCGTTGGGGACATGGCAGTACGCCCATCCCGTATGCTGGCCCGCGGGGGCGCGGGTCGGGTCGAAGAGGCTCGGCTGCGAGACCAGAACATACGGCCGCTCCGGGGCCTCACCGCGCCCGAGTGATCTCTCCGAGGCAGCCACCTCGTCGAGCGTTCCGCCAAGGTGGACCGTGCCGGCCCGGGCACAATCGGGCGACTTCCAGGGGATCGGACCGGCGAGGGCCCAGTCGAGCTTGAACGCCCCCGCACCGTGGCGAAACCGCCCGAGCCGTCGAGCGTACCCCGATGGAAGCCGATCCCCGGCGATTCGAAGGAACTGACGCGGGCCGATGTCCAGCAGGACCGCCCGAGACGTCGGCAGCTCGCCGAGCGATTCGACCCGCCATCCCGTGACGATCTCGCCGCCGAGCGATCGAAGATACGAGGCGAGCGCCCCGGCCAGGTTCTGCGATCCGCCCCGGACGACCGGCCAGCCCGCGACGTGTCCAGCCAGGCCCAGCACCAGCCCGATCGCCGAGGTCGACCAGAATTCCAGCGGAAGAATCGCATGCGCCGCGAGTCCCGCCAGCAGGGCCCGCGCTGGCTCGTCGGCGAACCATCCGCGCGCCAGGGCCGTCGCCGGCTGGATCGCCCGCATCCCGAAGCACGTCGCCAGCAACGGATGCCTCGGCACCTGCAGCGGACCAATCAGGTCGGCGAACAGCTCATCGGCACTCTCCACAAACGGGCCGATCAGGCGAGTGTAGGCGTCGGCGTCTGCGCCGAGGGATCGCGCGGTCGCCTCGACCGATCGCTCCAGCATCGCCGTTCGTCCGTCGTCCAGCGGGTGCGCCAGCGGCGCCAGCGGATGGACCAGTTCCAGCCCGTGCTCGGCGAGCGGGAGCGACTTCAGGAAAGGTGAGGCGGTCGCAAACGGATGCACGGCCGAGCAGATGTCGTGGCGAAAACCGGGGAGGGTCAGTTCGGCTGTCCGGGTCCCGCCGCCGATGGTGGGCGCAGACTCGATCACCAGCACCGAAAGGCCCTCGCGCGCCAGGGTGATGGCGGCTCCCAGGCCGTTTGGGCCTGAGCCCACGACGACGGCGTCGTATTGCGATCGCGAGGAGCGGGGCTCCGTCCCGGCTGGCATCGGCGAAGGTCTCCTGTTCCCTGCGCGGGTCGTCCTGGTATCCTGGAGTCATCATGAACCGAACACCCGATCTGCCGGTGATCGAGTCCTGCGAGGGCTGCGGGGCCTGCTGCCTGGTGGTCACGCACCCACCGTTCTACAGCGTCTTCCAGGGGCTCGGCGAGGAGGGCTGGGAGCGGCTGAAACGCGAGCGGCGGGACCTTGTCCTGGAGATCGTCGCCGATCACCGCACCCGGCGCTCGACCGGCGAACCCCTCTCCGGGACACCCTGCCTCTGGTACGACCCCGAAACCCGACTTTGCCGGCATTACGACTATCGCCCGCTCGCCTGCCGGGAGTTCGAGGTCGGCGACGAGGAGTGCCGGGACGTCCGACGACGCAACGGCATCGAACCCCGTTGAAGCCCTCTCACTCCACGACCCGAACGTGCTGGACTCCCTGTTTGTGGAGCCAGGTGACGAGTGCTTCTTGCTCGTCGCTCAGCTCAACCTCGGTGGCATTGGCCGAGTCGAGCGGAGAGACGAGGTAGATCACGCCCTCGTCGAACCACCGGGCGACCTCGTCCTTCGCGAACCAGAGCTCGTCCTCGCGAAGCTCGGGAATTCCGGCCGAGCCGGGTGGTGTCAAGAAGTACACAAGTTGTCCCCGAAGCCGAGCCGAGATGGAGAGCGGCGGAGCCTCGGGGCGGTCGATCGCCACCAGTCGCGCGGGGTTCATTCGGTCCTCCTCATCTCGGGGATTGTCACCGAGACCCCGGCAAGCGTCAAGCCTGGGCGCCTTTCGACCGCCCGAGTTCGATCACGCGGGTCACCGGATCGCGAAGGTTCACGTACTCGACCCGATCGACGTCCCTCGAAACGAACGGAAAAAACGGGTCGACGAGTCCGATCCTCGCGGCATCCTCTCGCGTCGAACCCTCCGCGATCGATGCGCTCTTGAGCAGGACCAGCGACCGGACCTCAAGGCGGTCGGCGAGCCAGGCGGCGATCGAGTCGGAGGTCACGTCCCAGCAACAGGGCAGGGGGTCAGGATCATTCTCTTCCATCGCATCGAGAATCCGACTGGGAACAAGTATCGAATAATCGGCCGGTAAGGCGTGCCCGAACTCTTCGAGCCGATCGATGAACCGGGCGCCTGGGATGAGCCGTCCCAGAACGTCGGAGACGAGATCCATCGATCGGATCGCCAGCCGATGCGAGGCCACCTCGCCGAGTCGATGGACGCGATCGAGATGGCGGACGGCATCGGCAAACCGTCCGCCGCCACCGAGCAAAACCGGCCGAACGCCAGGCTCCCCATTGCGCCGGGCTTCGAGGAAAGCCGTCAGGCGCTGGGGAAAATCGGGCCAGTCGAGCAGACTGCCGCCGACTTTCACGAGGGCGATCAAGGCCGATCCTCCACCGAGCCCGATCGGAAGGCGTCGACGTCGAGCTGCTCGGCCGCGAGTTGAACCACCGCGAAGGCGCACCCTGATGCCGATCCGGCCGGGCCCCAGGCGTCGTTCAGGCTGATGATCGGTCCGGACGGCGGGATCAGTTCGCGCGCGACCCGAGCCGCCAGGAACTCGCCCGATCCCGCCACGATCGCCGCCTGAGGAGGTCCAACCGTGGCGAGGCAGGCGCGTTGCGCCTCCTCGACGAGGCGATTCGTCAGGACGCGGTCGGCGGCTCTCGCCAGCTCGCGGGCATCCTCCATCGAAAAGCCCTCGCGATCGGCACCGATCATCCGGGCGAGGCGGTCGCGGGCCGCGGCGAGAGTCGCCGGACGTCCGTCGGCCGTCGAGATGTCGGTCGGCTCGCTAGGGATGTCGCCCAGAATCAGGTAAAGGTCCAGCGTCGAGGCGAAGAGCTCGGCGGCCAGGCCCGTCGGCACACCCCGATGAGGGAGCCTCGTCGCCAGAGCATGAAGCGGCGTTCGACGGACCCCGGCATAAACCAGCTCGCCCGTCTGAAGACGCTCGGTATCCGTACGCCCCCGCGCGGCGACCTCGCCCCTCGCGATCGGGATCAAATCGGTGGTGGTCGATCCGATGTCGATCAGGATCGCGGGGTCCTCGGCAACCAGCCGGGCCGCGAGCTTCGCCAGGGCCAGCCAGTTCGCCGCGGCGGCAAGCATCGGTTCCTCTCGGATCGCCTCGACCCGATGGAAAAGTCCGTCGACACCCCAGATCGCCATCGCCCGACCCGGAAGCGCCCGAACCGACGCATCGAGCACCGCGCCCACGCCAACCCGACGGGTCGGGTAGCAGTCGCAGAGTTCGGCCGTCATCGTCAGAGCCACTCCTCGACTCGCCGGCAAGCTCGCGGCGATCGATCGGATCACGTCCGAAAGCTCGTCCGGACGCTTCCAGACCTCGAACGGTACGACCTTCGCCATCCCGTTAATGTGGGCGGCCTTGATGTTCGCCCCGCCGATATCCAGGCCAATCCAGTCGCCCCGCCCGGGTAGAGACTCCGTCTTCATGGGACCGCTCCCTCGTGATCGACGATCATCCCGGCCGCGTCAAACGCAATCGTGCCCCCAGCGCGGATCTCGTCGGCCAGCCCGTCGAGCAAAGTAGGATCGGGTGGCGACTTCAAGGCTCCGAGCCAGGCCGACGCCAATCTCCCCGGCGCCAGGAGCCGAACGATCCCGACGACCGAGGTGGTCGGCCGAGGATTGATCTCCAGCACGTGAACATCTCTCTTTCGTGCATCCCAGACGAAATCAAGACCAACCAGCCCCCGCAACCCCGCCACCGAATCGACGGCGGACCGAATCGGACCCAGATCCAGGGGCCCCGGCGCGGGTATCCGCCCTCCACAATACGCGAACCGACCCCCGGAAACGACGATCTTTTGCGATCCCATCGCGAGAAGCCATGAACGTCCACTATTATCAACAAAAAAGGTTGCGCTCATTGGCTCCCCGGAAACATAAGGCTGAAGGAGAGCGTGTTCGAGGCGCGGAATGTCCCGTGTGGTCTCGTGGAGTCCAGGAATGAGGTAAGTATCGATCGATCCGGCTCCGTCGATAGGTTTGAGGACGGCGGGGTAACGGGCCTCGCGGGGAAGGCCGTCCGCAGGTCGAACGGCCTGCGAGGGAGGCGTTGCGATTCCTCGGGCGGTGAGGTGATCCGCGAGAGCGAGCTTGTTGCCGGCCAGTTCCACGGCCTCGGCCGACGAGCCGATCAACCGGGCGCCGGCCGCTGCAAGCGTCCTCGTTTGATCGGCGAGAATTCCCGATGTCTCGGGCGCGATCAGCAGGGTAAGATCGCATTCCCGGGCGAGCTTCGCCACGCGATCGGCCCCGCGGTCGACTCCGATCGGCTCGACGATCCAGGGGCCGGGGTCGTCGCCGAGTCGATCGTCGAGGGTCACGACAACCCGTATCGGGCTGCCCTGGATCGCGGCGAAGTCATGGGCGAGGGCCCTGCGCATGGCGGTTCCCTCGCTGGCCATCGACGCTGGGAGTGGTGAACCGGCGAGGCCGCCGCCGGTTACCCATTCGTGGATCAGAAGGCTTCGGACCGATGGAAATGGGGTCACGACCGTGGGCTTCCGGATCATCCCCGTGATCGACCTGAAGGGAGGCATGGCCGTTCATGCCGTCGGTGGTCGAAGGGACCAGTATCGACCGATCCGGAGCGTCTGGCAAGCGACCGCCGACCCGATCGCGCTGGCCTCCTCAATCCGAGAGGGGACAGGACTGGAAACCCTCTACGTCGCCGACCTGGATGCCATCGAGGGCCGGTCGCATCATGGGGCCTTCTATCGCGACCTGGGCCCAATCTGGCTCGATTCGGGCCTACGCGATCGTTCGGACCTCGATCCCTTGATCGATCTGCCGACATTGAATTTCGTGGCTGGACTGGAGAGCGTGGAAGGCCCGCGCGGGCTGGCAGGCCTCCTTGTGGCAGCCGGAGCGAATCGATTGATCTTCAGCATCGACCTGGACGACGGCCGTCCCAGAATCGCCCCCGGCGCCGACTGGCCGGAGATCGATCCGCTCTCGATGGTTGATCGGGCGATCGACCTGGGCGTCCGTCGCCTGATCCTGCTCGATCTCAGGCGGGTTGGGACAGGTCGGGGCGTCGGGACGGAGGATCTCTTGCTCAAGATCCGCGATCGATTCCCGGGCGTCGAGATCGTGGCGGGAGGCGGAATCCGTGGGATCGAGGATGTCCAGGCGCTCCGTGATCGAGGTGCCTCGGGCGTCCTGATTGGCTCGGCGCTCCACGATGGGCGGATCGGCCCGACCGAGCTGGACTCGTTCTTATCGAGTGGCGGTTGAATCGACGGCGCGGTGTTCGACGCGTGCCGACTGGCCGAAGCTCTCCTCGACCTCGACCCTGAGCACGCGGGGACTCTGGATTCCTGCATCTCGGAGCGCGGTTCCGAGCCGGCCGGCGATGTAATCGGCCAGTAGCTCAGCGGTCGTGTTGGCGATCGGAAGCAGGACACACTCGTCGCGCGGGAAGCTCCAGTAGCGGTCGCCGTATCGGGCCCGGATGTTCGTACCGTCGTCCTCGAGTCGAATGAGTCGGCTCTGACTCGGGAGCATCATCCGGTGATCGAGCTCGTCGAGGATGGCCTTCGTCAGGTCCTTGAGGGCGATGAAGTCGATGACGTAGTGGTTCTCGTCAAGGTCTCCCTCGGCCTCAACGGCGACCCGGTAATTGTGCCCGTGGATTCGCTCGCACTGGCTCCCCTGATAGGTGATGAAGTGCCCGGAGCAGAAGACGAGGTAGTCCTTCGTAACGCGGACCTGGAACGTGGCGGCTGGCATGGCGGGCGTATTCCTCGGCTCAAACTCGATCGATCAGCCGGCGCGATGCGAGGGGACCGGCATCGGAATTGTCCCATCCCGGAGCGCCGCGTACAAGGCGGCCGTGACGAGGTCAGCGGTCGTTCCCGGATTCCATTGGCGGTCGGGATGGCGGAGCCAGTCGTCGAATTCCCCGACGAGCCGGCCGGTCTCGGGACGTTCGGGCCAGCCCGCCGACAGGATGGCCTCGGCTCGCGCAGAGACCTCGCGCGCTCGGTCGAGCCCGGCCTTGCGAGTGATTAACGAGTCGGGATGATTCGCCAGCAATCTCAGGTGCGCCGCGACGACCGCCGTGTCGACGGGCCAGCCATTACGCAGGGTCGCGGCGATCGCGGGCAGGGCCTCGTCGAGGACCTCTCGGTATCCGTTCGCGTACTGGCGGGCGACGAGGTCGCGATCGGCGGCCATCGCCATGACCTCGCGGAGCGGAAGCGTCGGCTCATCGGCAATGTCCTGATCGGGGACGGTGCCCATCCCGCCCGGATGGGCGAGGCGGATCGCTCGATAGACGGCGCGGGCGTCCTCGATGGTCGTGGTTTCCAGCACCGCGTGAAGGCCCTCCTGGAGATCGATCTCATCCGGCACGGCTGTCATCGGTGCCAGCAGAAGGACCATCCCCAGGTTCGTATTGGTGGCGACCACCTTTCGCGTCTCGATGACCGCGCGCTCAACGGCCGGACCGATCCCAGCGTGCCGGGTCGAATCGAGAGCCTCGCCGATCGCCGTCGCGCTGGCGAGGAAGTCGAGGAATGTCAATCCGGGGAGATCCCGTGATCGATGAACGTTCCCTGGCTTCGGCGCCATCACTTCGAGCAGAGAGGCCAACTGAGCCCGACGTCCCGGCCCGATCATCGATCCCTCCCTCGGTCGAGCAGGCATTCGATGACAGCCGCGGCGATGTCGATACCCGTGACCCGGGAAATGGCCCGCCAACCTGGGACGGCGTTGACCTCCAGAACGACCGGGCGATTCCGATCCAGGTCCTGGATGAGGTCGACCCCCGCAACGACCGCTCCAACCGCGCGGGCGGCCCGGATCGCGAGCACTTCCTCGGAGGGATCGAGCCGGCACGCCTCAGCACGTCCGCCGAGCGAGACGTTCGTCCGCCACTCGCCCGGCGGCGCCGATCGCCTCATCGCGCCGAGGACAACGCCATCGACGACGAAGACGCGAAGGTCGAACCCAGGATGTCGGACGACTCGCTGCAAGTAGAGAACCCCACCGATCCGCTCGATCGCGTGAAAGGCCCGCCAGGCCAGCTCGCGATCGCCGACCCGCAGGAGTCCGCGTCCCTCTGAGCCAAAGAGCGGCTTGATAATCACGTCGCC
>DAIDJI010000259.1:0-264 GCA_027451455.1 Planctomycetales bacterium
CGACAACCCCAAGCTCTTCTACCTGCCGGACGGTACCGAGGCGATCGGCGTTGGCTCGAAGGATGGCTTCTACTTCCTCCTGAACGCGGCGACCGGCGCGGCGCTCAATGGGCCGAACGCGACCCAGCTTGAGGTTGGCGGAGTCCTTGGCGGTCTTTATGCCAGTGGTGCCGTCGATCAGAAGGCGGGGCTGGTCTTCCAGAACGGGCTCGACTGGCCGTATGGGTCCAGTCCCCTCGGTGGCGACCTCTACGCGCTCTCACT
>DAIDJI010000259.1:274-7513 GCA_027451455.1 Planctomycetales bacterium
CTTCCTCCGGCACACTCCTGTGGGCTGCCCCCACCAACGGTTTCATCCGGTCCTCGCCAGCCATTGCCAACGGCGTGGTCTACTTCCAGTCGCTCGATGGAACGCTCTACATGCTCAACGAGCACGCGACCAGCGCCAGCGATGCGCTCCTGGCCACCGTGAACACGGGCGGCCAGTATAGCGCCCCGGCCGTGGCCGATGGGCACGTTTTCCTCGGCACCGGAAATGCCCTCTACGGGGTCTTCGGCCCTGGCCCGACGGGCTCGATCCTGTGCCTGGGCCTGCCCTCCTCGGAAACCGATGCATCATCGGCCGGGGCGGCCACGATGGCCAACGCGCCGGCCACGGCCTCGGTGATCGGATCGGCGGCCAGCCCTGCCGCGATCGGCTCTCTAGCAACCCCTGGCCTGATCGATCCGAGCGAGAACGGTCCGGGTTCCGCGCAGGCGAACCAGATCGTGCTGGAGAATGATGTGATCATCCTCGCGGCCGCTGTGGCGAACACCGCGGTCCATCAGGGCCAGCCCGACTCGAAGAAGGGTCGTGCTTGACCGGGTCCCGCTCGTTGCCCAGAAGGGACTGCTTCTCCGACCCATCCTCGGACCGCCAGAAGAGCCGGGGTACTTGATGACCGTGGTCCGGCGGGCGGAACCGCCCCGCCGGACCACGGGCGAAGATCGATATCGGAAGCCATGGGATCGCGATCGGCCGGCGGTTCGATTCGCGGGCGAACCCCCGGCCAGTCCCCTGGGCCATCTCGGTTACTGAGGCGGTCCGCCGGCCCTCGCCGAACCATCGGCTCAGGTCTCTACCTCGCGTGCGACTCGGAAAAACCTCGCTCCGAGCCCCACTCGGAGGCGATTTCTCAACCAACCAGAGGAATTCCGTACGATGCGAGTCTACAGTCTGGTTCACGCGGTTGGTGAACTTCCCGCGGAAAAGGTCCACGCCTGGATGCGCCTCGATCGACTCGCGCCACGCCGCCTGATCGGTCGGCTCCTCCTGATGCTGACCGCGGTGGTCGGATTGCCCTGGCTGCCGATTCTGGTCGAACCACCCGAGAACCAGTCGATGAAGCGGCTCCCGGGCGTCACCGGCTCGCCGCTTCTTCGGATGGCGATCGCCCCGAACGGTCAAATCCTGGCGACGATCGATGATCGGGGATGCGTCGCCCTTCAGCCAATCGAAGAGGGAACAGACCCCGGGCGTCGGCTCGACGTCCCTGGTTTCGCCAGGGCCATCGCCTTCTCGCCCGACGGCCGCACCCTCGCCGTCGGCCAGACGAACGCGGATCTTCTTCTCATTGGTACCTATCCAGGTGTCCCCACACGAACCCTGGGCCTACCGGTTCAGCATGTGACCCAACTCGCGTTCGCCCCCGACGGCCGCACCCTCGCCATTGCAGCCAGCCAGGGCCGCGAAATCCTCCTATGGGACATCGAGGCCGCGCGGCCTCTGGCGACACTGAGCCATGAAGAAGGCGTCATGCTGCCGACCGTCCTGGCGTTCGCTCCCGACGGCCGATCGCTCGCGTGCCTGGGCTGCGAAACCCGCGCTGTGCTTATCTGGGACGTCCCCTCCCGTCGCCTCGCCCGACGCCTCCCAAACAACGATCAGATCGGCCTGGCCTACTCGCCCGACGGCCGGGCGCTGGCCCTGGTGGGAAAAGGGGTCCGAATCTTTGATCCCTCGACCGGCGCCTTGCTCCAGACGATCGCAGAGGGATTGAGCGTCCACCGGGTGGCCTACTCGCCCGACGGCCTTCGGCTGGCGACCGCCTCTCGCGACGGGATTGCCAGAGTCTGGGACGTCGCCGACGGCCGCGAACGGATGCGCCTCGACGGTCGAACCCAGCTCCTCCGGGACCTTGCCTTCTCGGAGAGTGGCCGCGCCCTGATCGCGATCGGCACCGATGGCGACATCCGACGCTGGGATTTCGGTCGGACCGAGGCCCCTTGACCATCGGCTCGAACCCTACGCCTCTCCGATCGATCGAGTCGCCTCTCTCCGGCGGCTGAGGTGACATCAGACCCTCGGACAGCGAGATCCTTGCGAGTGTTTGGGCCGGGTGCTCTCGGCGAAGGCTCCGATCCCGGATGTATGCCTTGGGACGGGAAAGCAAGCCGAGAGCTTCGTCCTCCGCGACGATTCGCTCAGGTCGGTCAGGCTTTCCCGTCTGACCGACTTGATTGCCGCCGAAAGAACATACCCGGTCGCTGATCGCCGCCTTTCCGATGCCGGGGTCAGGGAGAGACCCTGGTCGGACGGCCCGGCGATCCGGCGGCCGACTCACGCGTGACCTGATCGTAATCGGCCTTGAGTCGGGCGACGATTTCCTGGTGTTCGGCGGCGACGTTGTGTTGCTCCCCTGGGTCGTTCCTCAGGTCGAAGAGGCTCATCGCGCCGGTCGCGTCGCCTTCCCGGAGGCCGGGATAATCGGTCGGCTGGGCCTGCTCGTACGGTGCCAGGATGGTGACGCCGTCCGGGCCCCTGGGGTCGATCCAGCGTTCGCCGGGCAGGAGGTCGCGTCGGTCGCGAGCCGGCAACACATGCAGCTTCCATTGCCCATCGCGCACGGTCGCCAGAAGCTTCCCCTGCTGTCCGAAGACCACGTCATGCACCGGCCGGTCGTCGCCCGAGAAAATGGGCAGGAGGTTCTTGCCATCGATCGTTCGATCCTGCGGCGTAGGGACCTGCGCGACGGCCAGGGCCGTTGCGAACAGATCCATCGTGACGGCCAACTGCTGGCTCACCCGGCCCGCCGGGATTCGCCCCGGCCACCGGGCGATGCAGGGGACCCGGAAGCCGCCCTCCCAGCTCGTGCCCTTCATCCCGCGGAGGCCGCCGGTGCTGCCGCCGTACCAGGGGCCGTTGTCACTCGTGAAGATCACCAGCGTCCGATCGTCGAGCCCCAGGGCCTTGATTCGGTCGAGGACCTGGCCGACGCTCTCGTCCAGCTCCGCCATCACATCGCCGTAGAGCCCCGCTCCGCTCTTCTTGTAATAGCCTTCCGAACACGCCAGCGGCTTGTGGGGCATCGCGTGGGCCAGGTAGAGGAAGAACGGCCGGTCCTTGTTCCGATCGAGGAACCGCAGGGCTCGATCGGTGTAGCGACGGGTCAGAGTCGCCTGAACGACCGGGTACTCGACGACCGTCTCGCCGTCGAGAAGATGGACGGGCCGCATATCGTTGCTGTAGGGGATACCCAGGTATTCGTCGAACCCGCGGCGGGTGGGCAGCATCTCGGGCCGCTTGTGGCCAAGGTGCCACTTGCCGACCATCCCGGTGGCATAGCCGGCGGCCCGGAGGGCCTGGGCCAGCGTGACCTCTCCCGGCGCCAGGGCGAGGGCATCGGCTGCTGGGCCGGCGTCGGGAGTCGGGTTGCCTGTGAGCCCGTGACGGAAGGGATACCGACCCGTCAGCAGCGCCGCGCGGGTCGGAGCGCAATACGGCATTGGGGTGTTGAACTGCGTCAGCCGTACGCCCTCGGCGGCCATCCGATCCAGGTTCGGCGTTCGGAACCGGGGATGTCCGTAGCAGCCGAGTTCGCCGTAGCCGAGGTCGTCGGCCAGAATGATCACGATGTTCGGCCGCGGCGGGTCGGCCGCACGGGTCAGAGATGTAAACGTCCCAAGGGCAGTGGCGGTGGCGAGAAGGACCGGCGTCAGGCGTGTGGAATTCATACGTCTCCACCCCAATCGTTATGCATGGTCAGGGAGATCACCGCGCCCGGCGCGAGGCCGGACGACCGGCGTGCAGGTTGTGTCCTCACGAGAAACGGGCCGAGTCGTCCTATCATGACACGCCGATCCGCTCCCTTGCATCCCCTCGACGAACGCCGCATACTCCGGACGTGAAGGCTTTCGAGCCGTCGGCGGGTTCATCAAGGATCGGAGGCGCGGTCGCATGGCTGGTGATTTCCGGAAGCGGTTGCAGGCCCAGGAAACGCTGATCGGGACGATGGTCACGCTTCCCGTGCCGTCGATTGCGGAGATCCTCGCGGAGCTCGGCTTCGACTGGCTTTTCGTCGACGGCGAGCACGGACCGCTGGAGACGCGGGAGATACTGGCGATCCTCCAGGCTGTCGGCGATCGAATCGCTTGCCTGGTGCGGGTGCCGGGTTCGGAGGAGGCTCCGATCAAGAAGGCCCTCGACCTGGGCGCTGAGGGAATCATTGTCCCCCAGGTGAATACGGCCGAGCAGGCGGCCCGAGTTGTCCAGTACGCGAGGTACGCGCCGGTCGGTTCGCGAGGGGTCGGATTGGCCCGCGCGCACGGATATGGACTGCGATTCCAGGACTATCTCGAAAAGGCCAACGAGCGGGTGACGGTGATTGTGCAGGCCGAGCACGTGCAGGCCGTGGAGAACATGGAATCGATCGTCAAGGTGGAGGGAATCGATGCGGTCCTTTTAGGCCCCTACGACCTGTCCGCGAGCCTCGGGAGGATGGGCCGGATTGATGACCCGGCGGTGATCGAGGCCATCGACCAGGTCACGCGAACCTGCCAGGCGGCCGGCATCCCGCTGGGATACTTCGGCGTCTCGGCGCAGGCGGTTCGCCCCTACATCGAGCGTGGATATTCGCTAATCGCGGCCGGAGTCGACACGCTGATGATCGCCGGCGCCGCCAGGCAGCTCCTCAAGGAACTGCGTTGAGGAGGTTCAGCACCGGCCCACGAAGGGAAAGGATCGCTCTGCCGGAGAGACAGGCACGCAAGTGCTGCGTTCGGCCCGCCATCGTCGGGGCCTGACCGCCGAGCAATGCCAGAGGCTTGCCCAACGGATCTAAAGACAGGCGGAAAGTCGGCGAGACCGGAGCATGCTGTCAGACCGGCGCCGAATCGCTGATGTCGAGCGTGACGGTACGGCCAAGGGCGTCTGCGTACCGCCAGAGCGTGGCGAGCGTCGGGTTGACGACCTTGCCGTTTTCCAGCCGGGAGAGCAACCCGACGTCGAGCCCGGACCGCTCCGAGATGTCGGCGAGGGTCAAGCCCTGGCGCTGGCGCTCGCTCTTGAGCTTGGCCATCGCCGCGAAATACGAGACCAGCGCGTCGGGCGGGATCGGCCCTTCATACTCGCCGGACGCGATCAGATCGTCATGCGTCGGGCGGTCGGCCTGGAAACGCTCCCGGATGGCCTGGATTCGCGCCCGTTCTTCAGGGAGAACGATCGATCTTTCGGGTCTCACCGCGGAATGCCATGACTCATCTCCGTCTCGAACCTGGCCGGGGGACCTCGTAGGCCGTCAGCGGGTAGATGGTCAGGGGGTCTTCCTCGACCAATTCCCAGAGGACGGCGATCTAACGACCGTCGGCCGTCTCGCCGACCGAGATCGCGTTGCCGCTGGTCCGGCTGACGTAGGTCCGCTCTCGGGATCGTTCAAGGCGTGGAGCACGTCGTCTTTCGTCAGATCGTGTTCGGCGATATGGACGACATTGCCCGTCGGATCGTCGTCCATGTCCCAGATGACGATGGCGTCGTGCATTGGCTCGCTCCCGCCCTGGATATCCTTTTGTATTTTAAGCCAAACCGGCCGATGTGTCTAGCGCGAAAGACAGGGGGCGACTCATGAGCCATGCCCAATTCCAGCCCGCCGCCGACACCCTCGACGGCGGGTCGGATTCCGACCGGGATTCGATCCGGGCGACCGGGACCGATGCCCGCCGTTCGGTTGCACCAGCGGTTGCACCAAACTGGTGCAACGGGAGTGCAACGGAGGCATCGGGAGACAAAACGAAAGCCGGACCGACCCTCTTGATGGGACCGGCCCGGCTTTCGGAAAACGCTTGTTTTTCAGGAGATTCCGCTGGTATTCAGGTTGTTATCGCCAGCGGCTCGTCAGCATGCCCGGCAGGATTTGAACCTGCAACCTTTAGCTCCGGAGGTGAAAAATCAGAACGCAATTCTACCTGAAATATAGGGGTTACGGTTTCCATGAATTCCATAAGCCGGCCTGTTTCCCAGGGATTCTGTACCGGTTCTGCACCAGAAGTAATCTTCAAATTTCCAATTGAGAAATAAGAATTGGATTGCATTTCTTCAGGCGCGTTAACACACATCAAGCAGCCCAACCAACCAATATTTCTCCTGCTATAGCGAGACCCGATTCTTCTTGCGGAGTGTTGGAGAACTCAGGGATAATCTCAAGTTCGTGCTGAGCTTTCCTAGATCTCTCGGCAGGTGAATGTCATGCTCGATTTCTTCGAAAAGGCCGCCCTCAACGTCATAGGGCCGGTCATATCACTCGTGCTGGCGGCTCTAATAGGTCAACGTCTAGGCGCATATTGGGCCGAGCGTCAGAAACGGCGTGAACTAGAATTATCACTCGCCAACACCTTCTATGCCAGCTATGGCGAGTTTTGCTCCGTATGGAAGTATTGGAATCAGTCGCTGGGTGAGTTGCCGAAAGACTCCGAGGAATTAAAGCATAGGCGGGATTCCCTATTAGATCGTGCCAGTAAGGCTGAGGGAAGCCTTGAAGCCGCATTACTGAAAGTTGCTTCGGAACGACTATTGGATAAAAGTGAGCAGGTGGATCTGGGAAACCTGCGTCAGGCATACCAAATGCTTCGGGAGCGAATCCAAGAGGGTGTTATGATCTCCTACGGTGCATCATGCCATCCAGATTATCTAGAGTTCAAGCGTCTTGCAACGCGGTTTGGTGTCCTGCTTGCTTCGCAACCGTCTCGGAAAGCGCCAACTCCAGAGCAAGCGTACTTGGCTTTTCAAGAGATAACTGATAATAAGCATGAGACTAGATGGCGGCGAGCCGGAATGTAACTGAACTGATCGCAGTCGAGAGTGGTCGATGTCATAAGCGCTCTGGCTTTCGTTTCACACGCTATCCGCCTGGCTGCCAGCCTGACAACTAGTAGCGACGTGATCGAAATAATGCTTGACCATTATGGCAATCTGCAATAGCCTCCATCTGCACGGGCGATGATGCCCGGCTGAGAGATGGAGATCGCATGAGCGAGTTGCCGCAATTCATCGGGAAAGCAAACTTCTTATTTCCCGACGATCCATTAAGACCGACGTATGGGTTGGCGGGCGGAAGCATCCTCTCGCTGATGAAGGATGCTAGTGCAGTGCTTACTTGATTCGGGAACATATCTGGGGTTTCGGTCGTAGAAGGGTTGACAGGGAGGATTAACCCATGCGAATCGCCCCAGCCATCCAGGTTTCCGACGAGGATCGACGCTGCCTCGAACGCTGGTCGCGCGGCCGGACCGCGCCCGC
>DAIDJI010000260.1 GCA_027451455.1 Planctomycetales bacterium
GAATCGGCGAAGGAGTCCGTCGCCCGGATCCTCGGCGCCGATCCCTCCGAGGTTGTGTTCACCTCGGGCGGCACCGAGTCGAACAACCTCGCCGTCTTCGGCCTCGCCGGCGCCGAGCATTCGCCGGGACACGTCGTGAGCAGCCCGATCGAGCATCCGGCGATCGTCGAGCCGGTCGCCCGGCTGGAGGCCGCGGGGTTCGCCGTCGATCGCGTCGACGTCGACGCCGAGGGCCTCGCCGACGCCGAGAAAATGGCCGACACCTTCCGCGACGAAACCCGGTTCGCCGCGCTGATGCTCGCGAACAACGAGACCGGCGCCATCCAGCCGGTCGCCGAGCTGGCCCGACTTGCCGCCGACCGCGGAATCCCCGTCCACACCGACGCCGTGCAGGCCGTCGGCCGGATCCCGGTCGATTTCCACGGGCTCGGCGTGACCACCCTGGCGGCCAGCGCGCACAAGTTCCACGGACCGGTCGGCGTGGGGGTCCTGCTCGTCAAGAACGGCGTCCGGCTCGGCTCGCGACTGTTCGGCGGCGGCCAGCAGCAGGGCCGACGCCCCGGGACGATCGCCGTGGCGCTCGCGGTCGGTTTCGCGACGGCGCTGGAGGTCTGGCATCAGGAGGCTGAGGCCCGGATCGCCCGATGGCGGACCCTCCGCGACCGGCTCGAAGCGGGGCTAATGGCCGGGGTCGGTCCCGATCAGGTCGTCCGCAACGGACCGGCCGACGACGCCCGGCGCCTCCCGCAAACCGTCAACCTGGGCTTCCGGGGCCTCGACGGCGACGCGCTTTTGATGCAGCTCGACCTGTCGGGCGTGGCGGCCTCGCTGGGATCGGCGTGCGCCAGCGGCTCGACCCGCCCCTCGCCAACCCTGATGGCGATGCGTATCCCCGACGACCGCCTCCGATCGTCGGTCCGCTTCAGCCTCGGTGCCCCGACGACCAGCGACGAGATCGACGACGCCATCCGCCGAATCCTCGGGGTCGTCCGTGGCCCGTCGATGTAAGTGTCGTTTTAACCACAGAGACACAGAGACACAGAGAAGAGAAAAGACAGGATGAATCTTTAGGTTGCGTAATTGCGTAAACCTAAAGATCGTTTGTATTCACCTCTGTGTCTCTGTGTCTCTGTGGTTGAAAAATCGCCGTCGCCCGTCGATGTAAGAGTCGTTGTGAACCACAGAGACACAGAGACACAGAGATTCATGCAAACAATGGTATCGTTTATCTGATCATCTCCTGCCTTCTTCTCTGTGTCTCTGTGTCTCTGTGGTAAAAAACGCCGAATCCTGACTACGGACAGGGCCGATGCAGGATCCCGCGGTCGGGCGAGCGTGCAGCGATCGCGTGAAGATCGTGCGCCATGTACATCTTCGGAAGATAGGCCGCCTCGGGGAACGGGCGATTCGAGGCAATCCCACGCCATCGGTCAATTTTGATGTGTTCGTTCTCGCGGTTGAACTCATCGATGGCGAGCAGTTCTCCGGCGAAGCGGTGGCTGATCGCATGCTCGACGTCGTCGAAATAGAGCGCGATGCGATCGAGGTTCCTGCGCCCGGGTATCGAGAGAATCCGAAGCGCCCGCGACGTCGACGAGTAGAGATCGACGTCAAAAGCGATAAACCCGACGGGCGGGACGTCCGGGTCGTCGAAGAAGGTGGGCACGGTATCGCCCACATCGCCGAGGACGAGCGTTGTCCGCGGCCCGAGTTTCGAGCGCAGGAGGGAGACATCCATCGGGAAGTCGCCGGGCTTCCACTTATCGGGATGGTCGCGATGATCGCCGATGAACGTGGGGAGCCCGGCCGGACCGTTGTCAAATCCGAAAACGCGAATCCTCACGCCGGATTCCCGCTCGACGGCCGCGGCCTCGCGCTCGAGTGCGAGCAGCCCCGACCCGCCCGCAACGCCGAACTCGATCGCCGAGATGGATTCGACCCCCTGCCGACGCGCCTGCCGGGCCGCCTCGACCAGCCCGACGAGGTACGCGGGGCGATCGGAGAGGTCCCAGAGGGCGCGGGTGGAGGCGCGAACGGGCATCCGCTTCATCACCGCCCGGACGAACAGCCGAACGGGCGGCTCCATCGCGAGTTTTTTAAGGCGTCCGGTCAGCGCATCCATTCGCGGGCCCCTCGATTCCGGGATCTCCCGCCCCCTTGATAATCCGAGGGGCCGGATCGATCAATCCCGGGATGGGCGTTGCCCGAGGCTGCCTCTCTCACCCTGGACGCTTCAACGGGGCCTGGCTCCGGGCGTCTGCGACCGGTCCCTGTCCCTATTCTCTCTTCTTTTTGCCAGGGGATGCGACGAAAGGATTCCATCCGATCTGAAAATCGTGCTTCACCTTGAGCGACCAAACGAGGAGGACAAGGCCAATCAGACACGCGACGAGGCCCAGCGCCCAAAGACCCTTGTCGAATAGAAACGTGCACAATCCAATCCAGACGCCGCCGGCCGACAGGCAGAAGTCCGAAAGCTTGTCGGCCTTTTTCAGTTGCTGCATCTCCTGGCGTAGTACGGCGGCCTCCTTATCTTTGTCGTGGAATCGCGATCGATATTCCTTGAGTTCGAGCAGCTCGCTTTCGGTGCGTTCTATCCGATCGAGGATCAATTTTCGGGCGCCGCTGTTCTTCCAGTCGCTCTCGGTAAGCCCGCGCTTGAGCCTGCTGAACACCATCATTCGGTCGGCCGCATCCTTGATGCTGGCCTGCTCCGGCGTCGTCAGCGCCTCGCTCGCCGGCGTCGGTGTCGAGAGTTCGGCCTCGACACCCTGGTCACCGATCAAGGGCCGATCTCCGGTTGAATCGACGGATGCGCCCGAGTGGGGTCCGCGGTCGGGGACTGACCGCGAGACGTCATCCGATGGCGTTGGTTCCCGATACGGTTGCCGTTCCGGTGAGTGTGTCGGGGCCGACTCCAGCGGAGGATTCGACTCGGGCATGCGCAAGATCTCCCCGATGGGTTTCCGACGGATATGGAAGTTCGTCAAGTGCGGCCCATGCTCGACGAAGACGTTCGATCGAGGGGACGAGGGAGTCAGGCTGGAATCCTGAGGCCACCTGTTGCATCTGCTCGACGATCGCCTTGACCTGAGGTGCCGCATTCGTATTGACGAAGGTCTCCCACTTCATGGCGCGAAGGACCACCTCGGGATACAGGGGCGTCTGGCCCCGGGCGCGGAAGAACTCCTCGGTATAGCCGACGAGGTCCTGAAGCCTCGACTCGCCGTAACCGGAGGCCCTCAAATTCGCCGCATTTCCCTGCGATTTCGGATCGGCGAACGTGAGGGTATCCTCGATCACTCCCAGGGCGGCCGGTATCCGCGCCCTTGTCGTTTCCTTGGCACGCAGGTAAGAATACGAGATATTGCAGAGGGGCGTTCCCTTGTGGAGACGTTCCTGGAAATCGTCCTGGAATCGCAGGGCGGAGAGATAGGCCGCTGTGAAGATCGTGGCCGCCTCGTCATACCGAGCCCGCTCGATGTAGCCGAATCCGGCGCGGTTCCAGGACCAGAACCATCCCTCGCTGCCATAGACAAAGGGCGTGACCTGTCCCCCCTGCGCCGGCAGTGCGTTCCGTGCAAGCTCCGCCGCAACCTCCAGGACTGGCCGACCTTCTTCGAGGGCCCGGTCGATCCAGGCGACGAGCCCACGGTCATCCCCGGCGGGTTCCGTGCGAGTTGAGGGCGCCATTTTGGAAAATCTCCTCGAAAACCGATCCGCGGTCGCGCCGGAAGGATCCGGCGGATTTCCCCATTCTAGCCGGCCTTCTCGCGGACCGGCCAGAGCGTCGGCCGATTGCTGTTCGTCTCCGCGTGGCGCCCGGCTCACGGGAAGGTGTTCCCACTCATGCAGGCGCGATCCAGGCGGGTAGAAATACGCGGGCACTCTGAGCCGGATCGCCAGCTTCAAATGCCTTCGGGGCCGTCTTTTTCCGATGCGGCGGCCACTGGATCGACGGCCTCGGCATCGAGGCGGCCAGGATTCCCATCAAGGCGACGCCCGCCAGCGCCCCGGCCCGACGGATCACCCGACGTCCGATCGGATCTTGCAGCGGGTGGGTCTCCTGATTTCAGGATCAATTCCCACCCAAAAGATCCGGATCGGCGTTTCTTTTCAACCGGATGAATCCGATCCGGCGCCTCTGACCGAAGCCATTTCGGACGCGTTTGGGCGGGCCTCCGCCGAGATTACGGGCGTTCGCTGGCGAGCGGTCGGTGCGCGTCGATGGTCTCGCGGAGCAGTCGGTGTCGGTATCGGTGCATTTCCTTGTGGGTCGCGTTCTGGATGCTTGCCCGGCCTTGACAGCCCATCTCGCGGAGGGCCGGGCGGTTCGAGGCGGCCCAGAGGATCGACCTGGACAGCGCCGGGACGTCGCCGGGCGGAGTCAGCCGGCCGGATACCCCCTCTCGGGCCAGTTCGCCGATTCCGCCGGTCGCCGAGCCGAGGATGGGGACCGCCTGAGAGAAGGCGTCGTAGATGATCCTCGGCTGCTCGTGGGAGAGCGAGGGAACCATCACGGCGTCGGATTCGCGGATCAGTTGCATGTACTCGTCGCCATAGGGAATCTCGTTGACGATCGTCACGACGTCGGGGCCAAGCGCCCGCGCCAGGGCGAGATACTCGTCGTGCCAGGCCGTCTTGCTCAGGGGGTGGATGGTCAGCCGGATGTCGGCCCCAGCCCGGACCGCAGCCTCGGTCGCGGCGATCAACTGCGGAATGCCCTTTTCCGGGATCAATCGGCCGACGAACAGGAGCCGGATCGGGCCGGTCTTGCGATCCCAGGCCGAGGCGGCCTCGTCGTCGCTGACCAGCCAATCCTCGTTCAGCCAGGTGGCGGGCGTCACGTGCGCGTTGGGGGCGCCGGGGGGCAATAGCTCTTCGAGATACTGTTTCGACGTCAGAATCTTCAGGTCGGCCATCGGGATCGTCCGGCGGATCATCCACTCACTGAACGCACCACGCAGGCGGCCGATCCATCGACTGCCGGCCGTCGCCCGCCAGAACGACGACTCCACATTCGCCAGGACGAACTTCCCACGCAGCCTGGCCATCGGCACGGCCAGCGTCGCATGAACAAACGGCCAGCCGGCATAGCCGCAATGCACGATACTGGCCCCGCTCATCGCCCGCCAGAAGGTCTGGACCTGGAGAGGCATCGTTCGGATCGCCTGCCACCAGCCGACCGGGAACGGCAGGTCGATGTACTTGATCCGGTCGAACGGCGGTTCGTTGAGCGAGACCATGGTGGGCGATCGGGTCTCGACCCGGCGCGCCGGGCTGACCAGCGTCAGGTCGGTGATGTAGTCCAGGTGCAGCGCCAGGTCCTTCGCCCAGGCCATGGTCGTCCATCGACGCCCCTGAGCGTCAATCTCGAGATTCTGGTAGACGAACAGGACGTACGGCTCGGTGATCGGGGCCGGTTCACCACTCTCGGCCGCCGAGGCCTGCCCTGTCGAGGAATCGGTACCCGTCGAGCAATCGAGCGAGGCCAGGGGCTTGAATCCGGAAGTTGCGGTGCTCATGGGCCTCCTCCTTCGGATTATCTCGAGAGGTGTGGCAAGATAGTGAAAGGCGGCAAGATGCGCAGCGAGAAGCCGGACCAGTCTCGCCTCACAAAGAGAGGGCCCGATCACCTGAGACTTTAAAGACCGTCCCATCCAATGTCAATCGGCTTGTTTCTATATAGGTCATTGCTGTCATCACGTCATCACCCGAGCGCGCCACCGGTTTGCCGTCTGGATCAACGACCCTCCCCACCACGAACATCCGCCCCGGCGCCGGGCGAGGCGGTTCGTCCGGTTGTCGAGGGATCGGTCGGGAGGATGGGGCCGGCGGATCGGCGAGGACGTCGAGCGCCCTCGGTCCCAATCCGACCGCGACGCCGCCCAGCATCAGGACGGTCAGACACGCGGATCGCAATCTTTGAACGATCAACATGCGCAAAATCTCCCGGGCGATGGCCGCGGCGGGGGCCTTGTGGAGAGGATCGAACGCGAACCGGAGCGCGGCCCTCGCGGTGGTCTGGACGAGCGCGGATGGGATCGTCACCGCCTGGGGCGCGGCGATCATCGACGGGATGCGGCCGGTCAAGGCACGACGGAGCTTCTCGCGGGCGCGGGCGATCCGGCTCCGGATGGTCCCGTTACTGTCCGGGCTCCCGACATCGTATCCCGGAATCGCGGCCGATGCCGAACATTGCGGGACGCGTTATGCTGGCTGGGAATTCCGAAGGCTTCGGAGATCGGGATGTCATCGAGGGTTGAGCGCGGATGCGGGCTCGCTTCACGATCGCCAGGCTGATGCTCGCCGTGGTCGCGGTTGCGGTGGGGCTCTCGGTGTACCGGGCCTTCTGGTTCTGGGGATTTGTGGCGCTGACGCCGTTAGGGATCTCGGCGCTCGATTCCCCTCCGGCGCGGAATCGATCGGTCCGCGGATGGGTTCTGGTGATTGGGGTCCTCGGGACGCTCGTTATGCCGTTCCTCACCGCGATCGCGATCAACCACGACCTTTGGGGCTATTACATCAGCCGGCCGCCGGTGGACCGGAGGATTGTCGAGGCCCGCAGCATTGAGTCGATCACCTACGTGGAAACAGCGGCCGGGCCGGACGGTGGTTTGACCTTTTCCGGTACGCCGGTCCGGTATCCCGAGATCATGGGCGAGCAGGTGCTTCGCGACCTCAAGGCGCGCGACGCCCTGCCGCCCAATCCCCCGATCATGCCGGCCGATCGGCTGGGACGGCTCCATCGCGTCCTCGACGAATCAGGCCGGCTGGAGCCAGGTGATCCGGGTTACGACCAGGCGAAGCACCTCGAAGGCGTCGCGATCGAGGCGAAAGACCGCGAGGGGCGCCCGATCGTCTTCGTCGGGGTCCGCGGCGGCGAGGTCTCCAACGATCATTATCCCTATTACGAATTCCTCTTCGCGACTGATTCGCCCCCTGGGCGCTGGAAATTGCTCTCGTTTCAGCGGTTTTATGACGATGTACCCGGCGATCGGATCAGTGGTCGCCAAATATCATGGTGCGAATCAGCCGGGCCTTCCGCCGTACGTGGCCTTCCAGACGTCGCGCAGCCACGTCGCCCATGCCGGCTACCTGGGTCGGCGCTACGATCCGTTCATTGCCAACCGAGCCTCACGACTGCCGATTTACTCGAACGTCGGCGTCGACTCCGGCCGGACGACCGACGCCGACTTCTTCCAGCTCCCCAAGGGACTGACCCACGAGCGGCTGGCCGATCGCCGGTCATTGCTCGCGGGTCTCGACCGGTTGCGTCGCGAGCTCGACCGCGCCGGCGAGGTCGAGGCGATGGACCGATATGGTCAGCAGGCGGTGGAGATGCTGATCGGCCGGCGAGCGCAGGAGGCCTTCGACCTTTCGAAGGAGCCGCAGGGCGTTCGGGACCCCCCCTGCGGCCCATCACTACAATCAGTGCGGATTGTGCCCGAAGTTTGGGATCGAGAAGACGTAAGGGGAACGATGTCGGACGAGTCG
>DAIDJI010000261.1 GCA_027451455.1 Planctomycetales bacterium
GTTTGACATCAATCCGGCCGCGATCGGCCTCGGAGTCGATCGAGGCCCAACCCCCTTGGGTGCAGAGCCAGCAGCGAAACCCCGAGGCGCCGGCGCCGGCCAGCCGGATCGGCTGGGTTGGGCCGACGAGCATGCCCATGGGAATCTCGGTCGTCAGGTCCACCGTCGCCTGGCTCGGGTCGGACGAGGGCGCCCGAAGCTCAAGGCTGAGCGTGTCGTGGCTGCGCGTGTCGGGAGCCAGGCTCAGCGGCGGTCGCGTCGGGCTCGACTCTAGCGCGACCGACCACGATGCCGGCGTCGTCCCTCTCGACCAGACCGTGCCGGCGAGGCGATCGGGCGTGAACGAGACGTCGGCGGACAGGCCCCCGCCGAGCACGACCTGCGTACCCGGGTCGGTGGCGATCCAATCCAGCCGGCTCGAGCCCGACCCATCCGGCAAGGCCGAGAACACGACCACGGCCGTAGCCTCATTCGGGACAAACCGGACCGAGTTGACCAGGCTGGAGACCGGCCGGGAAGCGCCCCCGAGGGTGAAGCCGCCGACCGCCTCGATCCAGCCCCCGACGAGCCCGGGGGCGTTCGTCTCGACGCCGTCGAACGCAAACGACGGGAGGGTCCAGAAGTGCCGACCATGAAGCTCGGGATGGTCGGCGAAGCGCGGGTCGGCCTGGGCCGCGATCTCGCGATGATTACGCGGCAGGCGGAGGACCACGGGCGTCCGCGCGGTCGATCCCCGCGCGGCCTGCGCCGCCGTGAACCCGGTGGGAAGAAAACCCTGAAGGTGTACTCCGGCCGGCTCGACCCGCACATGGGTCACGTCGCCGCCATCCCCAGTCGGCCAAATCCGCCCCAGGAACCGCGCCCAGGCGTCCGACGCCCCCTCGAACGAGGCGACGAGAGAACCGCCCGTGATCGTGAACGTCGGCGACGGGTCGCGCTCACCCGGGTCGGGCTGAACCTCGCCGACCGTGAGCCGGATCGGGCCGGAGACGTGGAACGAGGGGACTCCGCCCGGGAAGTGGAAGTCGTTGGGGCAAATGCTCGGAATCATGCCAACGACGGTTGGTCCGTCGCAGGTGAGGAAGAACTCATCGGCAGCGTCGCTCCCACGCCGGCGGACCGGCCCCAGATGAAAGCACTGGTCGGGCTGGAAGGGTCTGAGGAAGACCTCCAGGATGTTTGGAGAGTCGGTCCAGCCCGGGCTGCCGAGGAACTGGATCGGGTACCGGAACCGCACCTGGTTGCACGGAGCGATGAAGAGCGATTCGCGCATGGGGTTTGGCTCCGGAGGAGTTGAAGGTCAGGACGCGGCCGGTGTAAGGGACATTGGGACGATCGCGGAGTACACGCCGCCACAGCTCACCGAGACCTCGAAGATCGAGGCGAGATGGGGCTTCGAGGCGGCGGCGCGGCGGATCAGGTCGGCGAGATTCGCCGCCGCCGCGATGTCGAGCTTGACGAGGAAACAGAGCTCGCCATCGTGCACCGGATCGGGGGTGGTCCCCGAAACGCGCTGGATGACCTTCAGATCGTTCTGAATGGCCCTCTTGATCACACCCCCATCGGCAGTCTCATCGCGGTCGAGGATGAAGACGTCTTTATCCTGAGACCGACCGAGGAAGGCCCGGGTGGTCGCCGGCCGATCGCTCGCCAGGGGCGGGGCGATCGTGAGCAATGGGATGAGCACCGGCATCTGGTTCGGGGCGTCGAAATTCACATGGACATACACCTGATAGTCCAGACGCAAGTCGGGCAGGCTGCCAAAGTGGATCTCGGTCGCTTCCGTTCCTGTGCCGGTCGGGCTCCATTTGTCATCGGAGCCGATCCACAGTCCGGCCATCTCGTCACGGAGGTGCAGACGGGAGTGGATCAGGCGGATCTCGAGCGTGAGCAGCTTTCCGGCCGGGTCGTAGCTGGCCGCGCCCACGCCCTGCGTCCGGGGCCTCTGACGGGCCGGAAGCACGGTCGTCGCCTTGGCGCCGCCGGGGCTTTCGTCCGTCGTCACGATCCGCGGCTGGTCGTGGAGCGGCGTGACGAACGGCGTCAGCGTCAGGGGGCTCTGCGCCCGCCCCGCGGTGCTGAAGGCGACGACGCGGAACTCGTAATAAGCCGGCAGGTCGGGGAATACGTAGCGATCGACCCCGTAAAGGCCCCCCTGCGTTCCGTCGATCGTTTGCATCGCCAGCGACGTCTTGTCGGTCTCGGGCTGGGGGTCGAGCGCGGGGCCGGCCGCGGGAGTCGCGGGCTCGAAACCGTTCCTCACCATGAATCCCATGCCATCTGAATTGGGTGGTGATAAGGCCTCGGGAGGCGCGGGCTCGAAACCGTTCCTCTCCAGCCAAGTGAGGTACCCAGCCCAGTTTACCGGGTACTCCTTCCGGTCGCCGATGATCTCCGAGACGCGCGAGGCTTGCGGGATCCGCCGCTCGAGCGAGACGGTCGAGCCGCTGTACTGGATCGTCGCGGCGTTGATCGCCGACGCGTTCGCGGCAAACTCCGCCGGATGGGCGAAAACGTATGCCTGGATCGACCCGGGTAAAGGAGTCGCCAGCACGTTATGCGGCACAAGCGGACGGGTGCGATCGACGGCGACGGGAAGCACCTTCGCATAGGGAATCTCAGCCGGCCGCGGGGTCGACGCAGGAGCCAGAAGACTCCAGAGGGTGTCGTACCGCCGTTCGATCTCAAGCGCCAGATCGTAGAGGTGCGCGATCCGGTCTGGCACCGCGACCTTCAGACGGACGAGACCGTCGTCATCCACGGGGAGCGTTCGCGCCGACGCGGGGGCCGACGCAGGGGCTGGCGAGCCGACCAGAGCGGTCAGGTCGCGGTGGAACACCACGACGCGACCAGCGCTCGCATCATCGATCTGTTCCAGACCGAACCCGCGCGCCAGCCTGGGGCCAACGTCCTTCACGAGCCAGTCGTCGACGTCCGCCTTGAATCGCGGGAGACCGGGATCGTCCGGGAGAAGGCCGTCAAAAAACGCGTTCGAGTAGGGCCAGTTGCGATCTGGGTCGCGACCAATCAGCTTGAGGATCAGCGCCGCGCCGATGTCAAGGTCGAGCAGCTTGTCCCACACGGGCCACGGCGGGGCGTAGACGAGCCGGAGGAGGTTCAGATAGGTCGCTCCGTCCTCGGCAAGAAACAGCGCGAGGTTGACTTGCACGCCGAACCCGCCCGCGTCCGCCAGCTCATGAAGGCGATCGAGCAGCCCCTTTGCCACGAGGCTATTGATCGAGATCGGCTCACCGGTCTTCGGATCGAACAGTGCGGCCTCGATTCCCAGGCCCAGGGCGTCTGCGACGCCCCAGCCGTACGGATCGGAGCCTGGTGCATGTTCGGTCTGAAACAAGGCGAAGGCCGCTGCGAGACGCTGGAGCCGAGCCGCCGCCTGACCCGGTGCGCGGTCGGTCTGGGCCAAGAGGTCCGCGCGGTCCTCGAGAGGGTCGATCACCGTGCAGTGATACTTGACCTCGACCTCGGTACGGTGCGGTTCGGAGACGAGCTTCGAAGCCAGCTTGCAGACCTCGTCAAGCAGGTTGAGTAGGTGCGAGTGGATCTTCGTGTTTCCAGGCCGGTCGGGGTCGTCCCTGTAGGGGAACCTCCCCGCGATGATTGGTAGCGGCCTGGGCTTCCACGGCCGGTCGGCGCGGAGGGTAGGCGACCAGTCGCCGACGACCCGAGTGGCTTTGGTTTGAGGGTCGGTGAGCGTGATCGACCGCAGCTCGATCGTGGACGGCGTTGCCTCGTAGATCGCCGCGGGGACGACCCGCACTTCCCGCTCCGGCCGCGCGGTGACGACGTCTTGATCGGGGCGGCAGGTGGCGACGCCGCCTGGACCGGGACGGTAGGCGATCGGGTTGAATCGGTCGACACGGTGGAGTCGGAATCCCACCACGGGGTTGAAGACCTTGGCGTCGTCCGGGGGCATCCGCCAGGTCAGATCGATCGCGACGTCGTCGACCGTCTGGGCGTCCGCGGTGGGAACCGTGCCGTACCGGATCGCCGCGACGACCATCGACGGATCGAGGAAGCCGAGTGCGCCGTGAGCCTGGCCTTGCTCGGGCAAAAACTCGAACGCGGGGACGGCGTTACCCAGGGTGAAATCATCGCCGGCCTGGACCGAGGCAGGCAACGGTTTCTCACCCGGTCCGGCGGGCACGATCACGGAATGACGGAATGCCCGCAAGATCGACGATTCGCGCGACGTCTGTCCGCCGGCATTGTCGACGGCACGGTCGCGGCCGACCCAGAGCTCGACGGCCGTGCCCGGCCGAAGCGGCCGCTTCAGCGCTGTCTCCAGGGCCGCACGGAGCGCATCCACCTTTACCTCGGCGCGAAAGCCCGCCATCATGGTGATCGAGGTCGTGTCCGGCAGCGGCTTCCAGTCGAACTCCATATTGTCGATCGGGAGGGTTTCCTCCCACGGCAGCGGCCGAGCCCGCTCCGACTCCCCGAACCAGACCTCGGGGATCTCGTGCGAACCGGGTACATACACCGCGGCAGGCAGGCCATTCCGCGAGATCACCGCGCCCCCCGCGGGCTGCGATTCGAATCCGTAGGCGCCGACAGGCCGGGCCGGAACAAGCCGGAATCGGACCCTCAGCTCGGCGGACGTGAGCCGGTCGACGAGTTTCTCTTTCTCGTCGGCGAACCGGTTGGCGACGGCGAACTCAAACAGACCGCTGTCGTGGAAGACGCCGGGTTCGGTGGTGGACTCGACGGGCTTAGGGCGATGCAGCACCGAGGCCAGGTCGGGCGGGTGCAGTGGCTTGACCGTCCGGCGCACGACCTCGAACAGGGCCGAGGCGAGCGGGGCGGCAGGTCCCTCCTGTCCCACCGCCTCGACCCGGTATTCCAGCAAGTCTCCCTCGCGAACCTCGCCCGCGGAGTCGAGCCCCGAGTCGACGAACTGGAACTGCGGGCGGACGAGAGGCTTACCGTCGCCGGGGTTAATCCAGTAGGGGGTGACGACCCTGTCCTTGGGGATCGACCGGGGGCTCGACAGGTTGGTGCGGGTCACTCGGAACGACTCGAAGCCTGCCGAGTACGGGGCGAGGAACGACTCTGTGAGGCCGCTAGCCAGCGGTTTCTTGAATCGGAAGTCCCAGGCCAGAGCAACTTCGCCGTCGGACTGGAAGACCGCGCCCGGGATCACCTCGTAACCCCGCGGCAGGTTTGCCTCATCCAGGGCTGCCTCATCCACCGCCTTGAGGGTCACCCGCTCCTTACCAGCCAGGCGATGCTCCGTCTTCACGTCGATCAGGTCGGCGACTCCCTGGGCCGACGGAACCTTGTCGAGGTCGAAAACAAGGATGGTACGGAGTCGCGGAGCGATGAGCGCGGATCCAGGAGAACCTGTCTCGACGGCCTTGTCGTCGCGGAAGAGGGCGATCAGCTCGGCGGCGATCATACCGGTGGAGAGCCCGAGCACCTCGCCGTTGTCCGGCGTGGAGGAGTCCGAAGCCGCCCGCTTCTCCTCGACCGACCGGCACGATGCGGTCACCAGGCGGTCGTACTCCTGATCGCGCTTGATGTACGGCGAGTTCCCAGCGCGGACGGCCCGCGCGCTCGAGCCGTCGTCGGCGTCTTCGGCCGACGGCCGCCGCGTCCTCGGGTCGACGTACTCTTCCGTCCCTTCGGCAAACCCCGAGGATTTCACGGAGGAGTGCTTCTGGGCCTGGTAGAGACCGATCAGCAAGCGGAGCACCGTCAGATCCTTCGGCGCCTCTCCGAGCGTTCCGGAGTCGTCCTTATCGACTTCGGAGTCAGCCATAATCTGGGCGGCCGACACGATGGGGAATGTGAAATCCTCACTCCATTGGAGCGATTGATCGCCGGCGTTCGGGGCCGGAACCGGGGCGTCCCGCCGGTCGCCGAGAAACCCGAGGAAGACGCCCTGGGCCGCGCCCTTGTCCGTGAGGATGAGCTTGAACCGCGGATCATGGGGCGGCTGCGGGTCATCGACTTCAATGTCGCCCTCTACCCCCGGATAATCCAGGCCGGGCTCGGGGAGCAACAGGACGAGGAGCTTCGACCCGATCCTGCGAGATCGAAATCGCCAGACAACGGGCGTCGAGTCGTCGGCGAGGGCGTGTCTCGCGCACGAGGCGATCATCGCGGCGAACTTCGTGGCGTGACCTTCTCCGCCGGGCGGCTCTCCCATGATCGGCGGGGGCAGGATCGCCTTGAGGCGCTTCCGGACCGAGGCCACCGTGTCCACGTTGTACTTGAAGGGGATCTGGCCGTTGATCCGGTAACCCGAGACCGAGACCGAGACATGTGCATCGCCGTCGAAACCGAGTCTGACCTTATCGAACGCGGCCGAACCGAGTTCGGCCTGATCGAGCGCGGCCGACATGGCCGCTGTGATCGCCAGGTCGAACGAGGAGCTGAAGTGAATCCGCAGCCGGATCTTCAACCAGCGCGTGATTTTCTTCGACAGCTCGGCATGCGCCTCGGCACGGACGTTGACCGTGGCGGCGACCCGAACGTCGCCAAGGAGGTAGGGCTTCATCGCCTGATCCAGCGCTCCGACGAACGACGCGCGGAAGAAACCCGTACCGTGGACCACCAGCTTGGCCCCGGCTGAGCCGAGGGGGGTCTTGAAGTCAATATTCGCCTGGGCGTCGAGCCCCACGTCGACCCCAAAATTCAGCCCGTAGCAGGTGACTCCGCGATAGATCCCGAAACGGAAGCCCGCCGTCACCACACCGCGAAAAGGTGAAGAGAGGGGAAGCTCGGCCCGCGTCTCCCAGGGCCAACCAACCTCGTTGAGAAACCCGTTCTTGTCGGCCAAGAACATGAGCGACGTCTGCACCTTCGAGAGCACCTGGGCAATCAGCTCCGGAGCGTCCTTGCCGAGCTTCGGGTTGGGCAGTGTTCGGAAGTAGCCGAATACCTTTCCCTCGCGGGGGCTGATCTCGATCGCCCCTCGAGCCGCCGGGCGCGCGAGGAACTCGGCCTGGCTGGTTTCTTTCGGCGATGTGAACAGCCAGAGGTTCAGACCGGCGACCAGCCGGATGTTCTGGTCGAGGGCCAGCAGCAGGCCGCCCGCGATCGTATGCGGCTTGTCTGGAGGCAGCTTGCCGAAGGTGATCAACGCCTGCGCCACGATCATCCACCGTGGCGGCTTGGTCGCGGTTTCCGGCGGGTTAACCTCCCACGAATCGAGAAACCGAGGGTTGGGCAAACCCCTGGGATCGTCGACGAAGTCCTTGATGCGGGTCTGGATCGGCTGGTCCTGGTTCTTGCCGCCCAGACCCCGGAGCGCCTGGTTGATCCCGAGCCCAGCGCCGATCGACCGCAAATAGAACCCGTAGACGAGCGGCGCGTCGTAATCGGCCTGAAGGTAGAGAGCCATCGTCGGCACAAGACGACGGTCCTCAGAGGTCGTCTAGAAAGCCAGTTTTGTCACGAGTCTACGGACCATCAGAGAAATCATCGATAATTCGATAAAGGCCTCGCTCGATGACGTCGTTCC
>DAIDJI010000262.1 GCA_027451455.1 Planctomycetales bacterium
CGATGCTCGTCGCGAATCCGCCATCGTGATACTGATAAACCATGTGGCCGGCCGTCAGGACGTGGGCACTGTCCACCATCACGCCCGAGCCCGTATCGACCTCGCCGTTGGGGAAGGTGGCGACGAGCTGAACGATCGCCGTGAAGGGAAAGGGCGCATTCGCCGGTACCGGAGCCAGGGAAAGGACCTTGCGCGATTCGAGCCCGTCGAGGCCGGGGCGGAACGTCTGCCTCGCTCTTGCCAGGCCCGATCGGCTTCGGTGCTCTCCGAGCGAGCAGACCAGTCGACGCAGAAGCCACGGCATCCAGGCCGCGAATCGCATCCGCCAGCGTATCCCCGGCCGATCCTGCCCGGCCCATCTGTCGGAGCAACGGATTTCCGGGCGCGGGCGGGCGACGCTCTGGCCACGCGCGAACATGGTGCCATCTCCAGGGAGGCTCAAACCAAGAAAATCCGGCGAGAACTCGCGCGGCAGTCATAGCCGCCATCGAGATCCGTCCCGGCGGGACGATCCCGGCTGCTCGCCCCTCCGGCCAAATGGGAGGGGCCATCACGAAAAAACCCCGTCCATGCGAAGGCTCGCACGGCGGGGCCGTCTCGACCAATCCTGTCTGCCCGGCATGAGCCGACAGGTCAGTCTCTATTCAACAACTGGGCGAACCTGAAGTCAAGGTGAGACCAAAATCTCCTTGTGGGAGAGATATGGGGAAACTTCCAGAACGGAAGGAATCCTTGATCAAAGAATTAGCGATTGAGAAACCATCGAATGGTGCGCTCGATGCTTTCGCGATAGGAGAGTTCAGGCCGCCATCCGAGGCGTGACTGGGCCTTCTCGGTGCTGTAGGAGAGGTATCGGCCGAGGAGCCAGACGCCGTACCGCGTGACCCGAGGCGGAACCGGATCGCGACGCCGGCGCCCCTGCATTTCGAGGAGGAATCCGCCGAAATAGGCAAGTCGAAAGGGGATGTGCCGTTGGGCTCGAGGGGCCCCCAGGGCGTCGGCGATCATCTCCAGGAACGCGCGCTGAGTGATCGGGCCGTGGTTGGTGATGTTGTACGCCTCGCCCCTGGAGTTCGGATCGTTGGCCGCGAGGATCGCGGCGTCGGCAACCGCTCCGGCATAGACGGCGCTCAGCGGGTTATCTCCCTTGCCGACGATCATCACCCGGCCCCGGCCGAACTCGCGCTGGAACCTCGGGATGGTGGTCCGATCGCGTTCGCCGAAGAGCCAGCTCGGTCGAATGATGGTCAGCGGGAGCCGGCCGGTCTCGGCGAGGTCCCAGAGGATCCGCTCGCAGTCGACCTTGCTCCGGGTGTAATAGTCCATGAACCAGAGGTTCTGGCCGAGCGGTTCCGTCTCGTCGACCGGCCGATCGCGGTCGCGGGGATGTCCGTAGGCGCTGGTGGAGCTGATGTGGAGGAAGCGATCGACGCCCGCGTTTCCGGCGGCCTCGGCGAGGGTTCGGGTGGCGTCCATGCAGCCGCGCTGGAACTCGGGCCAGGTGCCCCAGTCGCCGACCTTCGCGGCGCAGTGATAGACGTGGGTGGTCCCCTCGACGGCGGCCCGACAGTCGTTGGGCTCGGTGAGGTCACCGCGGACGATCTCGGCGCCGATCGATTCGAGGAATTCGGTCGGGCTTCCGGGTCGGACCAGCGCCCGGACGATCTCTCCGCGCCTGGAGAGGCGTTCGGCGAGGTGGCTGCCGAGCAGGCCCGTCGCACCGGTGACCAGCACCCTTTTACCGCGACCCGATCCAGGATTCTGCGTCATTCTCGCGTCCTGCCAGCACCCCGCGCCGGGTCTTCTCCGTGGACCGACGATCGGGGCTTCTCATGGTCGGGGCTGGGGGCGGAGTCGTCAAGGCGAACGAGGGTCTGTGCTTCTGGGGAACATCGGATTCGATCGTCCGCACGCCCCGCTTTCGAAGGCTAGAATTCGGGTGGGAGGCTTGCGTCCGAGGCCGGCCGATGTGACCCGTTCACCCGAGCTGGGAACGGGTACGAGTTAGCGGCCTCGTCTGGAGGCGTGGCCCCGCATTCCGATCTCGGTCGGGATGTTGCCGATCGCCCGGCACCAGGGAGTTTGCCGCGAGGGAGTGCGCAACGATCGGAGCTGCCCCTTCATGCGCAAGCCCAAGAGGGCCCTCCGGCCGCTCGCTGAGCGGCTCGACGGCCGATGCCTGCTCTCTGGATACGCGCCGGCCGATCTGGTTCAGGCGTATGGCCTGGGCGGGATCTCCTTCTCCTCGCCGAGCGGCCAGCCAGTGATCGCGGACGGGTCCGGCCAGACGGTTGCACTGATCGAGGCTTACCACGACCCGAACCTCGTCTCCGACCTGCAAACGTTCGACCAGACCTTCGGACTCCCTGCCGCCTCGGTCACGGTGGACGATCTTGCCGGCCCCCGGACGAGCGACGTCTGGGCCTCCGAGGAAATGCTCGACGTCGAATGGGCTCACGCGATCGCGCCTGGGGCGAATTTGCTGGTCTTCGAGGCGGCCTCACAGAACCTGGGCGACCTGATCCACGCGGTGGATATCGCCCGGAATGCGCCCGGGGTCTCCGTGGTTTCGATGAGCTGGGGATTCCCCGAGACCATTGGGCAGACGGTTTTCGACTCGTATTTCCAGACTCCGTCCGGCCACCAGGGGGTGACCTTCGTGGCTGCGAGCGGAGACAACGGGACTGCCGCCGGACCGAGCTACCCATCGACCTCGCCCGGAGTTCTCGCGGTTGGCGGGACGACGCTCTCGATCGGTCCCGGTGGCAGTTACCTCGGCGAGTCGGCCTGGTCGGGCAGCGGCGGCGGCTACAGCCTCTACGAGCCCGAGCCATCGTTCCAGTATCGCATCCAGTCGACTGGATTCCGAAGCGCCCCCGACGTTGCCTTCCTCGGCGACCCCAATACGGGCGTGAACGTCTTCGAAACGCCGCCCAGTGCGGCTCCGAACTCGGGCGCTGGCTCGTGGATGATCGTCGGCGGAACGAGCCTGGGAACGCCGGCCTGGGCGGCGATTCTGGCGATCGTGGATCAGGGGCGTGCGCTGGAAGGCAAGGGCTCGCTCGACGGTCCGACCCAGACCCTCCCCGCGCTTTACAGCTTGCCCTCGACGGATTTCCACGCGATCCAGGCGACGCCACCCCTGCTCCCGCTGAGCGGGGGCCTATCGCTTTTCGGCCTTCAGCCGACGAGCCACACGTCCGCCCGTCACCCGGGCCACAGGAGGGTGGGCGCCACGTCCTCGGCGAACATCACGACGGGACTGGGCTCGCCAGTCGGAGCGAGTTTGATCCCGGACCTGGTGGCCTCAGACGTCATCGTGCCGAGCACCTACCCGAACGCACCTCGACATCGCGGCCGGCGCGATCTCCGAACGCTCCATCGCCGGTTGCGAATCCGTGCGGCACGGCCGGTCCATCCAGGCCAACCGGCTTTCCGGCCTGACTCCGCGGGGCCATTCATCGCCGCAAAGCCTGAGATTTTACCGATCGACCTGACGGGTGATCGGACGAAAGCCAGGTAGGCCCACGGAGAGGAGCAAGCCGAGGGCGGGGTGAGACCCCGTCCGCTCGGCGTTCTCGGTGGGCCAGGCCCAGCCCACAAGGCAGGATCGGACCGATGAATCAGAGAGGCTCGTAGCAGGTCCGATCCGCGAGACGGCATTCCTGGAGCCCGACGAGGTCATCGTCGGGCCCGATGGGCTTCATCGTGTGCTGGCACCAGCACGCCGACGACCCATACTCATATCCTTCGTCGTCCTCGGGGAGAACGTCGAAGAGATACAGGGCGTTGGAGCGCAGGTGCCGGCACCTCGGCGTGGGTTTCTGAGTTTCCTCAGGCATTGGTGGTGGGGCGAATCACGCCTCCTCCCAGTATCCCTTCCCCATAACGGCCCGGATCAGGGCACGCTTGACAACGGCCCGGGTCATCGGGACCTTGTACGCATTCATCGAGAGCGGACGGGCCGTCTCGACGGCTGCGGTCCCTGCCTCGGCGGCGACCTCCGGCGAGAACTTTTTGCCGACGAGAACGCGCTCGGCCGCCTCGCTCCGCCAGGGGATCGGCGCCACGCCGTAGATGACGACCCTCGCCTTCGAGATGGTTTCGCCTTCCATCGTGAGGTTCACGGCCGACATCACCAGCGGCCAGTCCTGCGCCTGCTTCTGCCGGGCTTCATACGCGCCGTTCTTCCCGGCGGCCGGGATGGTCACGTGGGTCAGCAGTTCGCCGGGCTCGACGGTCAGCTCGCTCTCGCCCTCGCGCTTTGGCACCCGGTAGAGTTCCTCCACCTTGACCGTGCGCTCTCCCTTCGGTCCGCGCACCTTCGCCGAGGCGTCGAGCGCGATGAGGGCGACCGCGAGACTCGACGGGCTGACGAAGAGCGCGTCACCGTCGGTCTGGAAGATCGCGTGATACCGGTTGTCGCCGGCACGGACCAGGCTCTGGCCATCCTTCATTCCGAGCAGGCCGAAGCCCGCTCGGAAGTACCAGCACCTCGGGCGCTGGAGCAGGTTGCCGCCGACCGTGCTCATGTTCCGGATCTGGATCGACCCGATTTCCGAGGTCGCCTGCCAGAGTGCCGGGTAGGCCTCGCGGATACCGGCGTGGTGGACGATCTCGGAGAGACGGGTGGCGGCGCCGAGGGTCATCCCCGACTTCGCGTCGCCGGTGATCCCGTCAAGTTCCTTGATTTCCTTGACGTAGACCATCCGGTCGGGCGAGGTCACATAGTCCTTGGCCCGCCCCAGCAGGTCCGTTCCGCCCGCGAGCGCCGCGGCGTTCGGACCGCCGAGGAGCTTCAGGGCCGCGTCGACAGTCGTCGGAGCGGCGTATTCGAAAGCCTTCATCTCTTTACGATCTCCCTTCTCTGGAGGCCGTCGCCAGGGCGTTGAGCACATTGCGGGGGGACATCGGCCACTCGGTCACGCGGACGCCGATGGCGTTGGAGACGGCGTTGCCGATCGCCGCGGCGGTCGAGATTGTCGGCGGCTCGCCGACGCCGATGACCTGCCGACCCTTTTCGTCCGGGGGTGAGTAGGCCCGAACGACGATCTCGGGGATATCCGAGGCGCCGGCGAGCTTGTACCACTCCATGTCCGGGTTGAGCATCCGGCCGCTGGTTGGGTCCATCACGACCTCTTCAAAGAGGCCGTAATTGAGGCCCATGATCACGCCGCCGTAGACCTGGCTTTCCCAGGTGAGGAGGTCGAGGATGAGGCCCGAGTCCTGGATGGCGACGATCTTCTTGACCTTCACCTCGCCGGTTTCCAGGTCGACCGAGACCTCGGCGAATTGGCAGCCGCCGACACCGGTGCTGCTGAGCCCGTCGACGAACTCGCCGGTGACGGAGATCGGCGAGGTGCCGAGCTTCCGGCAGGCTTCCTTCCACGAGGCGACCGGCTCGCCGCCGGCCCAGAGTTGCCCCTGCTTCAGCGAGAGGTCCTCGGGACGGGCGTTGTTGAACGCGGAGGCCACCTTCTTGAAGAGGGCATCGCGCGCCTTGGTGACGGCGTCGTAGCAGGGGGGGGCCATCGTCGGCGTCGTGGTCGAGCCGCCCGAGGGCTGACCCGGCGGATACGACGAATTGCCGATCAGGCTATTGATCTCGGTTGGCTGGAGGCCGAGCATTTCCGCCGCGATCATCGCGAGGATGGTCCGGGCGCCGGTGCCGATATCCTGGGTTGCGGTCTTGATGTCGACCGAGCCGTCGGGGTGGATCGTGCAGGAGACCTGCTTGCCGGGGTTGCCGCCACCGCCCCAGGTGTGAAGTGCCATCCCCAGCCCGGACCGGATGGGACCGGTTCCGGTCTTTCCTCGCGGCTTGCGCTTTTCTCGCCATCCGATCAATTCGGCGCCGATGGGGATCTCGGCCTGATAGATCGGGGTCATGGGCGAGCCCGGGTCGAGGTTCTTCAACCGGAACTCGAGCGGGTCCATTCCCAGCTTCTCGGCCAGGTCATCGACCGCGGCCTCGGTCAGGATGCAGCTCTGGGGATGGTTCGGCGCTCGCATGGCGCGTGATCCGCCCCGGTTGGTCAGGGCGTTGGACTGCCCGACCGAGTAGTGCGGAACGCCCCGGTAGACGTACGGCAGGATCATGTTCGTGCCGTTGCCGACGCCGCCGGTCGAGTGGCCCTCGGCGATCACGGAGACAATCTTTCCCTCGCGGTCAGCGCCCATCTTGATATGGGCCGTGGCGCTCGGGCGATTCCCGGCCGCACAGTGTTCCTGCTCGCGGTCGAGGAACATTTTCACCGGTCGGCCGCCGGCCATCTTCGAGAGCTTCGCCGCGGTCGTACCCCAGACATCGGCGTTGAACTTCGAGCCGAAGCCGCCGCCCATGAACTCGGTGTAGACGGTGACATCACCGCGGTCGAGCTCAAGAGCCTGGGCGAGGTCGCCGGCGATCCCGTAGACGTTCTGGGTGCTCGCCCAGGCGGTCGCCTTCTTCTCGCCTTCCATCCCGACGGTCAGCCCGTGGGTTTCGAGACAGACGTGGGTGATCATCGGGACGGTGTAGGTCGCCTCGATGGTGGCCGCGGCGCTGGCCATGGTGTCTTCGGGCTTCCCCTTGGTCTGGCTCCGGCCCTTCTTGACGTTTCCGCCCTTGAAGACCACGGGCGCCCCCTCGGCCATCGACTGGGCCTCGGTAACGACGTGGGGGAGGACATCGTACTCGATCTTGATCGCCCGGATCGCGTCGCGAGCCTGTTCCTCGGTCTCGGCGGCAACCGCGGCGATGTCGTCGCCGTGATACCGGAGGGTTGTCCCAGGACCGGCGATCACCAGGACTGCCTTCACGCCGGGGAGCTTCTCGGCCGCCTTCGTGTCGATCGACTTGACCTTCGCGTGAGCGTGCGGGCTATAAAGCATCGCGCCGAAGAGTAGACCCTTCGGGTGGACGTCGGACGGATACTTGGCCTTCCCCGACGCCTTCAGGAGGCCGTCGAGCCGGGGGATCCGTTTGCCGATCACGTTGGGAGATGCGGGCCACTCGGCCATGGCTCAGGCTCCTTTCTTCGCTTGGGCCGCGGCCTTCGCCGCTGCCAGGACGCCGACGTAGGTGCCGCACCGACAAATGTTACCGTCGATCCCCTTGCGGATCTCTTCCTCGGTCGCGTTCGGGTGCTTGTCGAGGTACGCCTTGCAGGCGGTGACGAATCCGGGCGTGCAATAACCGCACATCAGGCCGTCATTCTGATGGAAGGCGTGTGGGACGCTCCCCTCACCGGTCTCGAAGCTCTCCAGCGTCTCGATCGTCTTGCCCTGGCACGAGACGGCCAGCGTTGTGCAGGAGTAGACCAGTTCGCCGTCAACGATCGCCGAGCAGGCGCCGCAACTTCCTCGGTCGCAAACCCGCTTGGGGCCCGTGACGTCGAGGCGATTTCGCAGGGTGTCGAGCAGCGTGCTCCGGGGCTCGACCTCGCACGATCGCTCCTGCCCGTTGACCTTCAGTGTGATTTCGACGGTCC
>DAIDJI010000263.1 GCA_027451455.1 Planctomycetales bacterium
GCTGAAATTGGCAGAACCTCGCCCGCCTGCCGGGCCTCGCCGGTTTGCGCCGATTTTCCGCCGCATGGGCTGACCGGAGGATTCTGGCCGAAACAACCTCGGATGCGTTGACAACTCCCGGCGCGGACCCCATGATGCGTGAGTCCAGACTCTCTCGCATCAAAAGCCCCCTGTCCCGCACTTCTTTCGAGGAGGCCCGAGGTGGATACGAACACGATCGACGAGTCTCAGCCGACCGCGGAGCCGAAGTCGCTCGGCAGCCTGGCCCAGTCGGCCCGAGGCGGCCACCTGAAGGCCGCCCGGGGGATCCTGATCGGGGTCGGACTGCTGACCCTCGTGGTTAACGGCTTCCTGCTGTTCAATATCGAGAACGAGGTCCACCAGGTCATCCAGCAGGCGATCCAGCAGAACCAGATCGATCCGGCCGATGCTCCTCAGTATGAGCAGGCGATCCGGATTGAGGGATACCTGATCCGCGGGGGCCCGGCGCTCATGGGCCTCATCTTTGTGATCTTCGGCCTGATCATCAACAAGTTCCCGGTCGCGATCACGACCACGAGCCTGATCCTCTATCTCGCGACGATCCTGGGGCTCGCCTTGCACGAGCCCGCGAGCCTGGCCAGGGGTCCTGTCCTGAAGATCATCATCATCGCGGCGCTCGCCCGGTCGATCAAGGCGGCGTGGGCCTACGAGGCCGAGCGGAAGAAGGCGGCGACGCTCGCGGGAGCCGAGGCATGATCGGCGAGCGGATTGAGGCGAGCCACCCCTTCCCCATCGGCGCCGCGCTGATCCTGGCGGCCGGGCTGGCGCTGGCGGCCGTCGGGCTGGGCACGGGGAATCGCGACGTGGCGATCGGCGGCGCGCTCCCGATCGCGGCCGGTGCGATGTTGTTGATCTGGGGAATCGGCCGTCCGTTCGCCGCGAGGTTCCGGGAAGACGGCCTGCTGGTGGAGGGCCAGGGCGAGCCGGTCCTCGTCCCATACGCGAGCATCCGGAACATCAAGGTCGGCGGCCGGCTGGCGAACCCGAAGGGGCCCGATCGGGGCCGACGGCCGATCGAGATCCTCCACGACTCGGGCATCCTTCGGATCCCCTCGCGGTCGAGCTTCCCCACGCACGCGATCGTCCGGTTCCTCGCCGACCGGATCCCCGACCGCGGTTCCCGCGAGGTGAACCCGGCCCTTGCCGACTTCCTCCGGGTCCAGGAGGAGAAGTTCGGGCCCGAACACGTTTACACCTTCCGGGCGACGGACCGGACCTGGAAATCCTCCCTCGGGGGCCTGCGGGCGTTCGCGTGCGGGGTCATCCTCGGCGGGGGAGCCTGGATCTTCCTGGGGACGCGGGGGATCGGCTCGGACGGATGGAGTCCGGCGGGCATCGTGGCACTGATCTTCGGCCTCCTCCTGTTCGCGGCGAGCTTTTCCTCGTTCCAGACGACCGGCCAGACGCGCAAGCTTCGGAAGAACGCCGGCCTGGTGATCGGCCCGGGCGGGATGGCGATGATCCAGGGGTCGATCCAGGGCGAGCTGCGCTGGGCCGAGCTGCTGGAGGCCCGCTTCCGCGACGGGCCCCGCCTCTTACAGGCCTCGCACGGCCACGGAATCCCGGGGATCGTCCTGAGGGTCAAGGGTGCCGAGATCGTCATTGCCGACGTTTACGACCGGCCACTGTATATCATCCACGATCTCATTCAGATGTCGGCGGAGCTGACGGAGCCGGTGGACGTGGAGCCCTGAGAGGCGCCCGTGTCGGGCTGGCTTGCGCTCGCGCTGCGGGGATGGCGAAGCTATCCACGGCTCCGGGCCGGATCGTATACTTGGAAGGAATCTGGGCGGCGGCTGACGCGACCGCGAGGGCGCGCCCCCCTGCTCTTCAGAACCTGGGTGGACGGCGATCATGGGCACCTTCCTGATCCAGCGGGGTCTGCTTGGGCTGGTCCGGCTGTTCGCGACGGCGGCAGTGGCGGGTTGGTCCGGCGCGCCGATGTCGTGGTCGCCCGACTCGCAATGGCTCACCTACATGGAGAGGCCCGAGGCGTCTCCTGCGGCCCGGCCGGCGGCCAGTCCGCTCGACCCGGCGCCCGTCTCGGCGCGGTCGGTCGCCGGGGCCGAGGCTGAGACCGAGGTCGATGTTCCGGCCGCGGGTGGGATGTATCGGATCTGGGCGAGCCGGCGGGATGGGTCGGCCTCGGTGGTGCTCGAGGAGTCGCCATCGCCGTTGACGGCGCCTCGGTGGTCGTCGCGCGGGCGATCGCTGGCGTTTGGCCGGTATGTTCCGGGGACGTCCGGGGCGCGGGGGCGGATCGACGTCCTCGTGCAGGACGGGCTCGACCGGCGACGGGTCCTGCTCTCGCTCCCGGGGATCGACCTCGACGGGCCGGCGCGTGCCCTGCTGGCCGACCTGGCGCCGGCCTGGAGCCCTGACGGCCGCCTGCTGGCCTTCCCGGTCCCCGGGCGCGAGCCGACGGTCCTGGTGATTCATGTTGAGGCGAAGCGGGTGGTGCAAACGCTCGACCGGGCGCTGCTTCCCTCGTGGTCGCCGGATGGTACGAAGCTGGCGTATCTCCACCGAGACGACGCCGATTCGTACAGCCTGTACCTGGTCGAGCGGTCGGGCCAGGGGTTGAGTGTGCCCCGAGAGCTGCGCCGGCTGGGCTCGATTCCGGTGCCGATCGGGTGGGGAGCGGATGGCCGATCGATCCTCGCGGCGCTCGAACGAGCGAGGCTTCAGCCTGACCTGGATCTTGCCCGGGTCTCGATCGAGGACCCGGCGCCCGCGCCTTCGACTCTCCCGCTGGTTCCGGGCGTGCTCCGTCGGTCGGCGGCGCTGCGGAGTTTTGTGCTCGACTATGGGCGGAATAACGACGATCTCTGCTTCTTCTCGGCGGAGATGGCGGGCCGGGGCTACGATGTTTGCTGGAGTGTCCCGGCGCAGCATCACGCGTACAAGCGGTTCCACCCGCTGGACCCCTCGCTCCGGATCGCCGGGCTGGCGATCGCCCCGGACGGCCGGGCGGTTGCGATGCGATTTGGCCCGGCCGAGGCACCCTCGCCGCCGGCCGTCGTGGAGCTGGAGACGGACGGCAATCCGCCGACCGAGCGGACCACGCTGATTGCGGCCGATGAGGGATCGCGTCGGGTCTGGCTGGGGTTGATCGAGCAATCGGCACGGTCGTTGTTGACGATGGTGGCGCCTCCGATACAGGTTGAGAACCGGCCGGTCGGGCGTCCGACCATCTTGCCGCTCCCTGGCGAGCCGGCGGATACCTCGCCGCTCCGCTCGCGGTTTGCCCGGCTCGGGAAGTTCGGCGCGGAGTTGGCCGCAAGCCGAGGGACGCCCGCCACGCGGCGAGACTGGGAGGAGCGGCTGTTTTTCGACTACCTGAAAGGTGACTACACCGCCGCGACCGCCGACCTTGCTTCTCTGGAGGGGATGGTCCGCGATCGCGGGCGTCGGCTGGAGTTGCTCGCCCTTCGCGCTCAGATTCTCTGGGCGCGGGGCGAAGTCGACGCGGCCCGGGACGTGGCGAAATACCTGGTCGAAGCGCACGGCGGGACGGTCTATCGGGTCGAGGAGACACCGATCGGCCGGTCGCTCGTAGCCGAGCCCGACGCCGCCCGGGGACGCGACTGGGCGAACTATCTGGTGTTGAGAGCCGGCCAGGCTGCCGACGGTGGGAAACACGGCGGTTCCTCGGGCACGGACGAGCCCGAGGAGGAAACGCACCTCACCGATCCCTTCGCCCCCAACCCGCCTCTCGGCCTTGATTTCGGCCGCGAACGCGGGGTCGGCGAAGCCTTGCCTTTTGTTCCTCAGGTGCCCGATCTCCGCCGACCGGAGGATATTCAGGCTCAGCTCCGCGCACTGCAACGGTTCATGGAGATGCAGCAAAAGGCCCAGCAGCAAGGACAGCTCGTCCCCCGGTAGCGGCCAGGATCTCGGCGTTTCGTGGCGGTTTACGATTCGTCGGTGACCGGGGGCTTCGGCAGCTTGCTTTCCAGTCCCTTGTATCGGTCGCCGGCCTTCCGGAAAGAGGCGCCGTCGTCGATGAATTTTCGCTGCTGACGCTGTTCGTTGGCGACGGCGAAGAGTCGTCGCACGATGGCGGGACTGCTCTCGTTGGCGGCCTCGCTGTGGCCGCTCTCCTTGTCGGGCCGCCAGTTCTCGATCAGCTCCGGGACGATTTCGAGGAGGAACCGCACGCGGGTGGCCCGGGCGAGCTTTGGATCTTCGAGCTTCGCCAGGACCTGGGCCGGGGTGCGCTGGGCCATCCCGGAAACGGTTTTGATCGGGCCGTCATCGACGGGTATTGGGGCGAAGACCGAGCGAGCGAAGGACTGGAGTGCGAGCTTCTCCGCCTTGAGGGGATCGCGGTCGAGCACACCGCCCTTGTAGGTGTGAACTTCTTCGAGGATGCCACGCAGGGCGACGGCGAGCGGTGTACGCGACTCGGCACGCGCGGTATCCAGACCGACCTTCAGGAGGTTCGCGAGGTACTCGTTCTGCTTCGCGCGATCGCCTGGGTGGCGTTCCGCGGCCTGCATCAGGAGCCCGCTCGCCCATCGGGTTTCGCCGGCCCTGGCCTCGATGAGCGAACGAAGGGCGGTGGCCTCGGCTTCGTCGAGCGCCCGGATCGACGGAGTGGCCGGGGGCGCGGTGGTCGCTCCCCTGGCTGATGTCGCCGCGGGTGCGACGGCCGGACCGCGAGGCGCCGGCTCGGCGGCGGATGGGGCCGCAATGGGACGCGGGGCGGATGCTGGGGCCTGAATGGGACTCGACGCCGGGGCGGATTTGGCCTCCTCGTCGTATTGCCGGAGTGGCCCGGTTGGCCGCCGACGTTCGCGAGGCGGCTCTGGCCGGGGCGCCTCGGGCGCCAGTTCCAACTCCGGGCGTGTCGAGGGTGCCTCACCAAAGGCGGCCAGAGCGATTTTGTGCAGGTGATCGGCGTCGTCCAGCTCGGAGTCGGGCTCGTCGGGCTGCGGGACGGCGATGGGCAGATCCTTCAGTTTCTCGCCCTCGGCCGTTTCGATTCGGGTCAGGACGAGATCGTCTCCGTCCATCCGGCAGAAAATCTCCCGGACGCTGAGTTCCCGGCGCACTCCGGTGTTGTGGAGATAGGTGATCTTGATCGAGGGCGTGGAGGGTCGCTTGGTCATGCCCTCCCTGAACTTCGGGTCGGCCTCGGCGGTTGCGAGCAATTGACGGGCGGCATAGGCGCCGTAGGTGGCGGGATCGGAGGAATCGATCCGCAAGCGTCCCTGAGGATCCCTGATGACCCGGATTTCGGCGATCGACCAGGCCGTTGACGCTTGAGGGGCATGGGGTCGTGAAGCCGCCTCGGGTCGCCCCCCTCGATCATTCGCAGCCGCCACGTCATTAATCCTCGCTGATGGAGATGGGAGAAGTTCCAGCCGTTGGCGACCTGACCGCATTCGTGGATACTGTCGATGCGTCATGGTCCAGCGGGGTACGGGGCATTCCACCCGCTTTCGTCACGACGATCCGTGACGAGAGCGGGAGTTCTGTGTTTTTCGACACCTCGTTCCGCGGAGAAGTTCCCTTCCATGATACCGCGGCCCCCCCCGAGGTTGCCACTGGCCGATTGCGGGGTGGAACGGTCTGGATGCGGTCGATTGTCGGGGTGTTGCGGGGCGAATGAGGGCGCGTTGGCCGCGCGGGGGTTGGGAATCCTCGCCGATGGACGGACGGTGTCGGGCGGGAACTCGTCCGTGGTCGCGGGCCGTCGGATGCCTCGGATTCTGGAGCGGCGGCGGTCGAGTCGGCGGCGGGCTCTCTGGTAAACTCGGGAGGGCGATCGTCCACCGCTGTGGGCTGGTTGGAGCGGTCGGGCTGGCCGGTCGACGCTGGGAATCGAGGCGAAGGTCGATGCTCGAATCTTTGCACTTAAAGAACGTCGGGCCGGCGCCTGAGATGGAAATCCTTTTCCGGCCGAGGATCAATCTTCTAACGGGCGACAACGGCCTCGGAAAGACCTTCCTCCTGGATATTGCCTGGTGGGTGCTGACCCGAACATGGGCCGGGATGCCGGCGACGCCTCCACGGCAAGGCTGGAAAACCCCCAGTGGGACGGAGCGAGGAACCTCGGTGATCCACTACGGATACCGGAACGGTTCGGGCAAGCCTCACGAGGGCGAGAGCCTCTTCAACCGCGCCGAGCAATCCTGGTCGTCGAAGCCTGCTCGTCCGGTTGCCCCAGGGCTTGTGATTTACGCCCGGTCGGATGGTGGCTTCTCTGTCTGGGACCCGGCCCGGAATGCCTGGAAGGACAGGGATACGAGAAACCTTGACCTGCCTTCGGCTTTCCACTTTGGTGCCAGGGAAGTCTGGGACGGCCTGCCTCTTGATCGGCCGAACAAGCTCTGCAACGGTCTAATCCTCGACTGGGGGAACTGGCAGCGCGAGAACGGCGCGGCCTTCGCCCAGCTCGTGGCAGTCTTGCAGGCCCTATCGCCGTCCCCCGATGAGCGACTCCGGCCGGGTAAGCTAACGCGGATCGATGTGGCCGACGCGCGGGATCATCCGACCCTCAAGACGGCGTACGGTCAGGAGGTCCCGCTCGTCCTGGCCTCGGCCGGAGTCCGTCGGATCGCCGCGCTGGCGTATTTGCTCGTCTGGACGTGGGAGGAGCACCGGCACGCGGCTGAGATCCGAGGTGTCGAGCCGGCGAGCGAGATCCTCTTTCTCCTCGACGAGATCGAGAACCATCTCCATCCGCGGTGGCAACGTCGGATTGTGAAGGCTCTCCTGGAAGTGATGAAGGCCCTGGCTTCCACGGGAACCGTCTCGGTCCAGCTCGTTGCGACGACCCACTCGCCCCTGATACTCGTCTCGATGGAAACCTTCTTCGATTCGCGGAAGGATGCCCTTTGGGGACTCGACCTGGTGGACCGCCGGGTTGAGTTGCAGGAAATCCCCTACGTCCGCCGGGGAGTTGTGGACAACTGGCTGACGAGTCCGGCGATCGGGCTGCACCAGCCGAGATCCCTGGAGGCCGAACAGGTCCTTGGGAAGGCCCTTGCGCTGCTCCGGAAAACCCCGACGCCGCCAATCCGTGAGTTCGAGGAGGTCGATCAGGAACTGCGAGGAGTCCTGGGCGACATCGACCCGTTCTGGGTCCGATGGAGTTATCAACTGGAAGAAATGCGGGGTGGAGCTTGATCCCGGTTCGGCCGGCGCCTGAGCCGCCGGATTTCGACCGGAAGGTCCGTCAGCCGGGGCTCAGCGCCATCGCGGAACTGGTCGGAGAGTCGCCCACAATCCCGCGACCGGGGCGTCGGCGGCGAAAGATCGCCGAACATCGCGAGGAGATTCCTTCCGAGAGCTTTCCGGATTTTTGGCGGAAGGCGATCGGAGATATGATGCGAGCCTACGACCAGATCTGTGCCTACATGGCCATCTGGATCGAGGAAGT
>DAIDJI010000264.1 GCA_027451455.1 Planctomycetales bacterium
CGATCCGCCCGACCGCGGCGCCGATCGCGACGGCGGGAGCCGTCGCGTCGCACATTCTGAGGAAGGGGAACGGCCGGCGATACCAGTAGAGGAGCGATCCGGCCACCCCGCCGGCGATGCAACCGTAGAAGACGTTTCCGCCCTGCCAGGTCTTGAAGAAGTCGGCCGGTTGGTGGAACGCTTCGGGGTGCTGAAGGAAGAAGAAGAGTCGGGCGCCGATCACTCCGCCGAGGAAGAGCCAGGAGGCGAGCTCATAAACGGCGTCAGGCCGGACGCCCTCGCGTCGCGCTCTCCAGACCGCCATCAAGAGCGCTGAGGCACACGCCGCGAAGATGAAGACGCCGTAACTATGGACCTGAACCCCGAGGCCGGGGATCACGAAAAGGATTGGCCGCATCGTTCCGCCCTCCCTGCCGGCGAAGAGACCCGTCGCGCGGCGGCAGGATGACAGGGACGGCCGATTCCATCAAGGTCGACCGTTCTGGAGCGACTGAATCCACTCGGGCGTCACGACCCAGGGCTCGGGCCGGAGCCGGGCCAGATCGACCCGACCGATCCATTCACGGGGCCAGGCTGGCTGCACCGAATCGCTCCAGCCGCAGCTTTGAAGGAGGGCGCCGACGAGCCGGCGTGGATCGACGCCGGTCTCGCGCAGGGTGGCGAGCTTGAGTGATCCGTCTCGCTTCGCCAGGCGACGGCCGCCGGGGTCGACGGCAAGCGGGACGTGCCCGAAGGTCGGCGGTTGCAGGCCGAGCGCCTGATAGAGGAGGATCTGCCGGGGGGTGCTGGAGACCAGGTCGTCACCGCGGATCACCTGGTTGATGCCCATCGCGGCGTCATCCACCACGACGGCCAGTTGATACGAAGGTCCGATCGTGTTTCGCGCCACCAGAAAATCGCCGCCGACTTGCCTGGGATCGCCGATCGAGGGACCGAGGACGGCATCATCCCACGAGACGACTCCTTCGGGGACGCGGAATCGCCAGGCGAACGGCCGATGGTGGAGCGGCCCGGCCTCGTCGGCGGATCGACCCGAGCAGGTTCCGGGATAGCTGGGTCCCTCGTCCTCGGAATGAGGGGCGCTGGCGGCCCGGGCGATCTCGGCGCGGGTGCAGGTACACGGATAGACCCGTTGGTCGGCCTGTAGCCGATCGAGGGCCGTCGCGTACCGCTCGATTCGTTCCGATTGCACATAAGGCCCCTGATCGCCGCCGATATCCGGGCCCTCGTCCCAGTCGAGGCCGAGCCATTGGAGGTCGTCGATCATTCCGCGACGCGCCTCGGCGCGAACCCGGGTGGAATCGAGGTCCTCGATCCGGAGGATCATCCGGCCGCCCTCGGAACGCGAGGCGAGCCAGGCGATGAGGAAGGTCCGAGCGTGGCCCAGGTGGAGCCCGCCGGTCGGCGACGGCGCCAGCCGGCCGACGGTTCTTCGCGAAGGTGAATCGTCCGATCTCATCGGCAGCCCCCGGCGGTTCCCCTGGCCCGCCCTTGACGTATCCTGTTAAATAGAGGGGACGCGGCGAACCGATCTCGACGTCCGCGAATCATCCTATCACGGCGGGCCGGATGTCCCGCCGCGAAGTCTGTACCTTCCGCGAGCGAGGAGCCTTTCCCTTGGATGCCGACCTGAAGCGCACCGCGCGGGGCGTGATCGACCAGATCCTCCATTTACGAGACTCTCTTTGACCTGGCCGACAAGATCTCGAAGCGTGACGCGTTGGAAGAGGAGATGAACGCCTCGAACTTCTGGAACGACCAGGAGAAGGCGAAGGCGACGATCGCCGAGGTGAAGAATCTTAACTCGCTACTGAAGCCTTTCGAGGACCTGGTCGGCCAGGCTGAGAACCTTCAGGCGACGATCGAGCTGGCCGACGAGGCTCAAACGGACGAGTTCGACGATGAGATCCGCGCCGCCTGCGATCGGGCGCAGAAGGATTTCGTCTCGTTCGAGTTCCGGTCGATGCTGGGCGGTCCGAACGACCACTGCAACGCCTTCGTCAAGATCCACGCGGGAGCCGGCGGCACCGAGGCCTGTGACTGGGCCGAGATGCTGATGCGGATGTACCTGATGTGGGCCGAGTCGAAGGGGTTCAAGGCCGAGATCACCGACCGTGAAGACGGGGGAGCGGCCGGCATCCAGGAGGCGAGCCTCTATATCAAGGGAGAGTACGCCTACGGCTACCTCCGCGGCGAGTCGGGCGTTCATCGGCTCGTCCGGATCAGTCCTTACGACGCCGCGGCGCGTCGGCAGACCTCGTTCGCCTCGGTGGACGTCCTCCCTGAAGTGGATGATACGATCGACATCGTCCTGAAAGACGACGATCTGAAGCGCGACGTTTTCCGATCGGGCGGTCCCGGCGGTCAGCATCAGAACAAGACCGAGTCCGGCGTCCGGTACACCCACCTTCCGAGCGGGGTGGCCGCCGAGTCGCGAAGCGAGCGGTCGCAGCACAAGAACGATGCGAACGCGCTGGCGTTGCTCAAGGCCAAGCTGATCCGGATGGAGGAAGAAAAGCGCGAGGCGGAGTATGCCAAGAAGTACGACGAAAAGGGCGACGTCAGCTTCGGCAACCAGATTCGATCGTACGTTCTGCAACCGTACCAGCTCGTCAAGGACGCCCGAACCGGTCATGAGGTCGGCAACCCACGCGCGGTCCTCGACGGTGAGATTGACGGATTCATCGAGTCGTACCTGCGGACCAAGCTCTCGAGCGCGACCGCATCGAAGGACTGAGCCACTCGTCGAACACCATGCCGACCGAATTCCAGTCCTTCTCCTCCGATGATCTTCTCCGCGTGGAAGGCCCGGGCCTTACCCTGGCCTTCCACAGGGAGGGGGATCGTTGGATCGAATCGATTCGCGGCCCCGCGGGCGCCCTGGTCTCCGCCCTGATCGGCGAGACCAACGATCCGGCGCGGGTGCCTCATCCCGTCTACCAGGAATGGCAGCTTCACGGACCGGAATCGGGCGCCTCGATCTGCCTGCTCCTGACCGGACTCTCGTTCACGCACCACTTCTCGGCCGCGGTCACGATCGCCGCCGACCCGGTCGATCCGGCCGCCGTCCGGATCGATTTCGACGTGGCCGATCGGTGTCGATCGCCGGTCGAGAGCCTCGCCGCGACTTACCTTCTCGACCTGGGCTCGAGCGCCCTGGCCTCGGCCGATCCGGAGGGCATCGCCTGGGAGGTCCCGAACGGCCGCCTCGAACTGCTCGCCGGACCGGGCGCCTCGCTCGCGATGGCCGAGGCCGGGCGCCGGGCGACGCGCGCCCAGATCGTCGCTCCGATCGTGCCAGGCGTCTTTACCCACCGGCTCCGCTACGGCTGGCGATGGACGATCGCCTCGGATCGAACTCGATAGACGGCGTATCGCCCCTCGACGTGCAATAGCTCGATCGGCCCGTTCTTTGATGGACGGTCCCTTCGTGGTGCCCCCGCGACGAGGTAATCGGCGCCCTGCCGCGCCGCGAGGCCGGCGCGGGCCTCGTCGCCCATCGCCTCGTAGCGCGCCTCGACCTCGTGCCGATGCTCGCGATACGCCTGGATGAACGCCTCGGGCGAGCCGCGAAGCCCGACGTGGTCCTGGAAGCGTGCGAACCAGTCGGCCAGCCCCGCGCCATGGTAGGGACTTCCCGCCCGGTTGAACGCCAGGCTCCGCTGCGACCAGAGACGGAAGGTCTTCGGACCAGGCGGCCCGATGAACCGCGCGGAGGGTGGCGTGTTCTGTCGGCACCAGAGGGCCATCCGCTCGAAATCGTCCCGAGGGACCGCCGCAAACCGGCAACGCTCGATCAGACCCCGGACGATCTCCAACCGCGCTAAGGGATGGTCGAGCGGGATCATCCCCGCGACCATCGCCGCGAGCGGCACGGCCCACGCCGTCGCGAAAGCGACCCGCCATCGTCGGGCGCCTCGACTGGGGTCCGTCATCGGCTGGACCCGGTCCCATCGCATTCCGGCGAGTCCGCCAATCACCAGAGCGACGATCAGCAGGCGGTGGCCGTACTCGGTGTCGTGATGGCCGAGGAAGTGGATCGCGAGCCCGATCATCCCGGCATAAACGACCGCCGGCAGCACTTTTCGTCCGCCGATCGCCGAGGCGGCCGAGACGGCGAGCTCGGCCAGGGTGACGACGACGAGGAGCCAGTCGCCGAGAAAACCGACCGCGAGCGCCGACGCCCGGATTCTGCCGAGTCTTCCTTCGTCCCAGAGTCGGACGAGTCTTCCGGCGACGAGCACGAGCGCGAGCCCCCGGGCGACGGTGCTCATCCGAAACGGCTGGAAGACGGTCGCCCGAAGCCCATGCACGACCTCGATGGCATACCAGGCGACGAGCAACCCGACGCCGATCACAACCAGCAGGATGGCCAGCCGGGTCCGGGCCTCGTTGGATTTGCGCCCCGCGCGCCGGTCGAAGGAGAGGACGGCCAGGACCAGGTAACTGAACCAGGCGAGCCATTGCGGCATCCGCCAGAGGTGCGGCAGCATGTGCTGCGGGCTCTGAAGCTCGACGCTCAGCATCCAGAAGAGATCGTCGGGCAATTCGCCCTGAAGGCTTGACCGCTGCCAGAGGTTGATCGCGAGCCCCGGCACGACGGCCGCTCCCAGCGAAGCCGCGACCACCATCGCGCCGCGGATCCCTGGCCCCTGCTCCCTCGACAGAATTCCCCAGGCCATCCACGAGGCGGCCAGGGTCATCGCAAGTTGAAGTCCGACCGCCGGATGAACGACGGCCGCCATCGCGATCCAGATCGAGGATTTCCATCGATCGACCGAGGGCCGCTCGATCGCATCGGCGATCGCCTGCCATCCCATCGCCAGGGCGACGAGCCGATCCAGGACGATCGGCTCAAAGAGGTGGTTGGTCCCGATGTTCCCAGCCCGGGCGACGAGGAAGAGTCCGACCGCGACCCACCCGACGCCCGGCCGGCACTCGCCCGAGGCCGCCGATCCCATCCGCGCCACGGCCCGGCTCGTGCCGAGGAAGGTCGCCACGAAGACCGCGAAGAGAGCCACCGAGAGCCCGAACGGTCGCGAGAGGAGGTCAAGTAGCGCGATCGATCCGCGATGCGGGTTGAATGCGTCGAAGGACCGGACGAACGGATCGGCCTCGAAGACGCTCGGATCCTGGCGATGAATGAGGAGCGGAAGGCGGTAGGCCTGATCGCCCTCAAGGCTCCGGTAGCCTCGAAGTGACAGGTAGATGCCCAGCAGGAGCAAGAGCCCCAACCATCGCTCGACCCCTCGGCGCTCCATCGCTTTGGGCCCCCGCGTCGTCCCATCCACCCGAATCCAGGGCCACGACGGGATCCGCCGGGAGGGGAACGTCCGGGAGTGTGCCCAGGCCACGTCTCGGGGTCAACCTCACTTCACTTCGGAGGAGGTTCGGCGATCACGGTTTGCTTCGCGGAGTTGCCGCGATCGAGGCGAAGATCCGCGTCGGGCTTGCGGGCGGTCTGGGCGATCGGGAGGGCGGGCTCGGCCGGCTGATCCTCGCCCGAGGGCGCGGGCCCCTTCAGGCCGTTCTGATAAATCTGACCGGCCAGGTGCTGGACCGGCCCCGATCGCCAGATCCGGACAGCCGGCCGATACTGATCGTTCCAGGCGATCGCCTGCGAGGTTTTCACCTGCTCCTTCGCCCAGGGGATCGATTCCACCTGCTCGAGCCCGTAACGGACCAGCCCCGCGACGAGAAACGCGGAGACCAGCGCCCCCTTCGTGAGGCCCAGGAGGAAGCCGGCGAACTGGTCGTTCCGGCTCCGTTGCGCCGGTATACCGGGGACCTCGGGACGTCGGGTCATTTTCACGAAGAGCGTGCAGAAACCGACGATCACGATATCCGTCACGCTGACAGCGAGCCACCAGAGGATGCGATCGACCCACTCGGCGGGGATCGCGGCGATGTATTCGCGGATGTGCGGCTTGACCTCGTCGCGCACGGGGGCCGCGAGGTAGAAGCTGGCGATCAGCCCGCCGAGGCGGATGAACTGGTGGGTGAACCCCTGAATCCAACCGCGGATCGCGGCGATCAGGATGAGGATGCCCAACGCCACGTCCAGACCCATCGTATGCCCCCTCACGCGGCCCGGATTACCCGGATCTCGTTGGATGTCTATTCGTTGGCTGGCCTGAGTTCTTCTCGGGAAACGTTGCGCCGTATCCAGAGAAATCGGCCGCCGGGGCGTTGAAACTTGAGCCGGCGCCGGCCACGATTGAGGGATCGTGAATCCTCCCACGCCCGGACCCGCCGAGGAGCCGCCGTGTCCCAGTCCACCCGATCGCCAGGGCTTCGCCCGCTCGCCTGGATCGTGCTGACGACGGCGCTGATCCCCACCTCGACGCCGGCCCAGGCCGATGAATTCAGCCGGCTGGTCGGACCCTCGCTTTTTGAGATACCACGCCGACCGGATGGAAAAGGCGTACAGGCTCTCTCGATCCGAGGGATCGAGGCGATGCCGGAGGTTCTCTCCGGCGAGCGCTCGGCTTTTCTCGTGGTGGAGACCGACGAGGGGAACCTGGCCAAGCTGCTGGTTTCCCCAGCGCTCCGGCCGCGTCCGGTCGTGGAGGGGCAAACCGAGCGCCCGGTGGTCCCGATCCTTAGCCTGGATCGGTTCGAGACGATCGATCGCGGCGACCGGGTGGCGCGAAAGGCTCGCGGCCGGGATGTCGTGCTCTTTGACGGCTTCGACTTCGATCTGGACAGCGGCCAGGTGGTTCCGCCCGGCTTCGGCGGCGATATCCGGTTCGAGAGCAAGGCGAACGGCGGACCCGCCCTGGTCGCTCTCGGTGCCAGCCGGCTTTACCCGATCGACCGCCCGATCAAGATGGCCGGTGTCGAGACGGGTCGGCCCTCGACGGGCCTGAAGGTCCTCCCGACCGACTTCAACGGCCGATATACCCTCGTCGCCAACGGCCAGCTCGCCGGCGCGCTGGAACTCTCGATCGGGGAGGATGGGACGGTCTCGGGCCAGTTTCGGTCCGACCGGAACGGCGGGCGATACCCGGTCACCGGCAAGATCGCCGCCGATCGGGCGCGTCGGATTGAATTCGAGATCCGGTTCCCGAGGTCCCGACAGTCGTTTGACGGCCTGCTCTGGACCGAGGAGCGAAACGTCTTCGCGGGGACGACCCGACTCCTGGAACACGAATACAGCTTCCTCGCGGTCCGCGAGGGTTTCCCAATCTATCCCGAGCCGATCGAGGGGACGGCGCCGCCTCGCGCCCCTTCGGTCGCGAAGACGACCACACTCGTCGTCGGCATCGCGGGCGATCGCTACACACTGGACGGTGCTGAGAAATCGGCCGATGAGATGACTCGGGCGCTCTCGACGGCGATGGCCTCTCGATCGGCGTCCGAGGCGCTCATCCGGGTCCCGCCCTCGACGCCGTTTGAGAAGGTGCAGGACCTC
>DAIDJI010000265.1 GCA_027451455.1 Planctomycetales bacterium
TCGGACCGATCTTCGAGCCGGGCCCCGAGGCCCTGACCAGCCGTCGCGAGTTGAGCTGGCGGTCGGCTGCCTCGGCCGTTGATCGCCTGCGTGAGTCGTGCGTCGGAGCGATCGTTGGCGCAACCCCTCCGCCCCCGGGCGTCTTCGACAGGTGCGAACGCATCGGCGATACCTGGATCGTCTGGCTCAATCCCGCTCCCTGGGCCTCTGTCGCTCCGACGACCCGCCTGCAATGGTCGCGATCCTCTGATTTCGCACGGTTCTACGTCCGCGCCGATCGCGCCGACGAACTGGTCGTCCGTGAGTCGAGCGACCCCGGATGGCGCGCCGAGGTCGACGGCCGACCCACCCCGATCATGACCGGGCCCGGTCCGTTCCTCCGAGTGGCAATCCCAAAAGGTGCTCATAAAATCAACTTGCGCTATGATCCGCTCGAGGTGCGGGCCGGCCTTGCGATTTCCGCAATGGCGATGGCCGCTTGCTTCCTCGTTGCGGCGTTACCGAGCCGGCCGGGTTTTCCCGGAATCGCCCGGAGAGGGGCTTGGACGGACCCGAGCCGCCGAGTTAAAATCGGCTTATCTACCTCGTCCGGACTCCAGAGACCGGCTCATCAACCTGAAGGATGAATCGCTGATGGTCCACTTCACGTGCGATCTCTGTGGAAAGGACTTGAGCGCTCCGGGGGAAGGCCGATACGTGGTCAAGATCGAGGCCTATCCCGGCTTCGACCCCACGGAGATCAAGGAAGATGACCTGGATGATGATCCGATGGAAGCCGTCGCTCAGATCCTCCAGCGCGACGAGGCAGCGCTCCTCTCCGAGGACCTCTCCGAACCACTGCACAAGGGCTTCCGATTCGACCTCTGCCCATCGTGCCACCGCAAGTTTCTGAAGGACCCACTTGGTAAGGACGCGATCCGGTCATTCGACTTCAGCAAGAACTGACCGTCCGCCGACCGACCAGCTTCCGGCCCCCACGATCACCGGCCGACCGAATGCGATCGGGTGCCTGTGGGGGTGTCGATCGGCCGAGACGTTCCGATCGATGTCCCCTCATCCCAAATCCAGATGGGTCATTTGGCTTGTGCATGACCCTAAGCTACCTGGTCGGGTTTGATGGCCAGGAATTCGCACAACGGAGGCCGCCATGTCCCGCCGCAAGAAGGACCCGCTCCGCGAGTGGACAGCTCCGGAACGGCAGAAGCGGACCCGGGTCAACTGATTGCCGGTTGCCTCAGCCATCGAAGTCGATCAGGCCCGCATCCTCCTCACCATCGCCTCGGGCGAGAACGATCAGACGTCCACCCTCGCCGTTGGGCGCCGCTCCGGTGACGCCGTCGCAAACCTCGCCGCGCACTTCAACGCCGAGGAGACGTCGCCCTGACGGCACAGCGGCGCACGGCGGATGATCTACGGACCCGAGGTCCGGGCGCGGATCGCCGCCGAGGCTGCCCGCGAGGCGACGCCCGAGACCGACGGCACTGCGACCTGGTAGCTTACCTCGTTGCCGCGGGCTCTCTGTGCCGCCCCCCGGCGGCCTGCCCCAGGTCTCAATCTACACCATCCGACTTTTCCTGTACGAGGCCGCAACCAGCTACCAGCGCACCTGCAAATGGTGCCCCAGAGGTTTGGCCCTGCGCCACAAGGCCGGGCTCGCGTTGGTTACTAACCCGGGTGCCGATGCAAAAAGTTGATCGAAGGGGCCTCTCGGGCTCGGGGAAGCGATAGGGCTACCCGTCTGGTGCACCGACCAGGCCGGGCCCTACCAGACGATCGCGTACGCGGGTCCGTTGTGGCGACCCGAGCGCCGGCCTGCGCGGCAGCCACCTGAATACCTCCGCGACAGCACGGCGAAGGCCCTGACCCTGTTCGGCCCGGCCATCGGTCGGGTCAGCCTGAAGAGTGTGACAGCCTGCCCCAACGCGGCTATTCACCACTCCTGAAGTGGGAGTTAACCGACATCCTGGCCGCGATGCCCGACTCGCCGGAGGAGCCTGCCGGCGGATGGCATGCGGCCTGGGGACGCTGGCAGGAAGGGCTGACGATCAAGCCAACGCTCCTGGAAGTGTGGCCGCCACTGCGGATGCATCTGGTACTGGACAAACTGCCCTCAGCATCTAACAGTCGCTGCGGAAAAAGCCAATCTAACAGACCAATGCTTACGAAGACTGTCCGAGCTGCACGGAGACATCCATCGGTTCTCCGTTGCGGACCACGGTGATGCGGACGGTCTCGCCGGGCTGGTGCTTTTCGATCTCGGTAAGAAGCTCTTCGAGGGTCCGAACACGGACGTGCTCGACGGCGACGATGAGGTCGGCGGCGTCGGGATCGATCGAGCGCCGGAGGAAACCAGGAGCGATCTGCTCGACGCGGACCTTTACGCCCTGGATGCCGGCGCGGTCGGCGGGTCCGCCCTTGACCAGCGAGACCACCAGCAGGCCTTTACCGGTGGCGAGGAACCGTGCGATCCCGAGATCCGCGCGGGTGACGTGGCCGTCACGGATGAGTTGGTCGAGGATGCGGCGGATTCCGTTGATCGGGACTGCAAAACTGATCCCGGCCGACTGCCCGACCTGGCTGACGATCGCCGTGTTCATCCCGATCACTTCTCCGCGCGAATTGAGCAGTGGTCCGCCGGAGTTGCCCGGGTTGATCGCGGCGTCGGTCTGGATGATCCCTTTAATCGTCCGGCCGTTGCGGGCCTTGAGCGAGCGCTCGAGGCTGCTCACAATCCCTGAGGTGAGCGTTCGTTCCAGGCCGAATGGGTTTCCCAGCGCCAGAATTTTCTGGCCGACCATCACGCGAGATGAATCGCCGAAAGCGACTGGGACAAGCTTCACGACCGGGGCGCTGATGTGCAGCACGGCGACGTCGTTGGCAGCATCGGCCCCGATGACCCGGGCGGGAAACTGCGAGCCGTCGTAGAGCGTCACGCGAACCGTATCGGCGCCCTCGACGACGTGGAAGTTCGTCAGGACGTGACCGGCCTTGTCGAAGACGAAGCCCGAGCCGCTGCCAGAGGTAGTGTCGTCGCCGAAGAAGCCCATCTCGGTTGCTTCAGTGGTGATGTTCACCACGCTCTTGTTCACAGAAGCATAGACGCGGATATTGTTCCGTTCGTCGGGATCGAGGCCGCGAAGGGGGTCCTCGGGGTTGGGCGGCGACGTCGCGGGGATCGCCGAGTCGGGGCCCGGCAGAGCAGGTAACTGCGCCGGTGGCGCCGGCTGGACGCGGATCTTTTTTCGATTCGGGATCTGCGCCGGCGGCGGGTTTTTGAGCCCGAGCCGGTCGCCGAAGAGGACCGCGACCAAGATCAATGTCACCAGCACAGTGACCCCGTGCGACACGATCTCCCGTAATCCCACACCACGGACCGGCCGCTGATTCTCCATTTATGAGCCCCTCCACACGCATTCCCGCGCGGGGCGACCGGATCCGTCCGGGGCCTGCGGGGGTCGACCTCGATCATCGTCGTATCCCAATACTGCCATTATAGCAAGCCCGGCCCGCTGGCCCGGGACCTAGTCCAACGGGAGTCGTTCCGCAGGAACCACGAAAATCCTGGAGAACCTCCAGAAATGAGGGAGGGGCTTTCGAAGTCGGGTTTCACTTGCGTGTCCAGGGGGAATGTCTGGGGAATGCCTGCTTCCCCATCGCGACGATCCGGCGACCGCCAGCCTCCCGCTAGTGGCGGTCACGGGATAGGCCGTGTAGACCAGAGAACCCACGCCGTTGACGGTGGATTTCACCAGAACCTCGACCTGACCAATCCGGTCGACTTCGAGCGATCTGATGGAATTCTGGCCGACCCGTTCTGGAGGAATCGATCGGCGTGAGGCGATCGGCGAACTCGGCCTGGGGGCTTGTTTGGTGCCGGACGATAGGCCATGCTGGAACAATAATTCGAGATCTCAGGGAGGACGAAGGAGCTCGATGCCGATGGAGTGCCTCGGTCCGCAATGCGCCTCGATGCTGCTGGAATGGATCAAGGCCCAGGCCGCTGGTGAGGCCGATCGTGCGACGACCACAGGCATCGGCCGCCAGGGGCTTCTCTGGAAATCCGCCCCCTACCAGGAGGAGGCGCCGGCAATCCGAACGCCCGCCGAACTGGCCGGGGCTCTGGAGCACCTGCAATACTCAGTCCACCGGCGCTATCAGAACCAGTTGACCCGCGCCGAGCGAGCGCGGCTGGATAACACGATCGATAACGCGCTGTTCAAGGTCGATCGATACCTGGGACGGCTCGACCCCGAGGAGACGGCGCGGCACGAGGTCGAGGTCCGCGAGCTTCGCGAGGCGATCCGAGAAGGGTGCGAGCGGGTCGAGCGACTGCACCGCCAGGCGAAGCGGGCTGACCTGAAACTGGCTCAGCTTGCCTCGCTGACGCCGGAGTCGTTCGAGGAGTTCGCCGCGGAACTCTTTGAGGCGTTGGGCTTCGAGGTCGAGACGGTCGGCGGGACAGGCGACGAAGGGGCTGACCTCCGGCTCCGTCGCCGCGACGGGATGCTTGCCGTCGTCCAGTGTAAGTACCACAAGAAGGGGGTGGTCGGCTCGCCAGACCTCCAGAAATTCCTCGGAACGATCCACCACACCCGGAGCCACAAGGGCTTCTTCGTTACCACGAGCACGTTCTCGCTGGCCGCCGAGAAGTTCGCCGCTGAGCACCCGATCGAGCTGGTCGACGGGCCTCGCCTCGTCGAATTGGTCCACCAGGCGATGGGGCCGAAGGGCCGTCGAGAGCCCGAGTCCGCCTGGTTTTGAGCGCCGACGAAGGAGGATGTCCAACGTTTAGGCTTTCCGACTCGTAAGAATGATTGAGGGGAGGCGCCGCATTTGCATCCCTAGCCAGTCCGACTCCCGAGGGGGGAGAGGAATGCAGACCGTTTTCCGATCTGAAGTATTCTGGCCAATGGCTTGACCGAGGGCCGAGCCGTTCGTTAGGCTCACCCTCGAGGTCCGGGATGGATCTGGCCTGCCATGTCTCCTTGGCCAAGGAGGGTTCCGAATGACGACCTTCACACGCAAGACACGACCATGTCCCCTCGAATTAACCGAGCCGTTTGAAGACCTTTCGGGTTTGATCGCCGGCGATCTTCGCGTGATTGTCGGAGCGCTCACGCAAAGGGCTGGGGAGCGTCGGCTCCTTTCGCCCCGCCAGCAGGAGCAGCTTCGTCGGACGCTCTGGGAGAACCTCTCGAACGCTATTATCGAGGCCCTGGAACCGCTCGACGTGGAGCGCCAGTAATCCCTGGCAATCGTGCCCAATCCGAAGGCGATCGTGACATGGCCAGGCTCATCCTCGGCGTGACAGGCTCGGTCGCCGCCATCAAGGCGCCCGAATTAGCTTGGGCGCTTCGAGGGGCCGGGCACGAGGTCCGGGTCGTGGCGACCCGATCGGCCCTGTACTTTGTCCGACCCGAAGCTTTCGAGCGGGAAGGCGTACGGTTGCTCTGCGACGAGGACGAATGGCCGGAGCCCGGCTATCACCGCGGTGACCCGGTCGGCCACATCGAGTTACGGCGCTGGGCCGACGCTCTGGTCGTCGCTCCGCTCGACGCGAACACGCTGGCAAAGTTCTCCCTGGGACTCGCTGACAACTTCCTGACCTGCGTCTTCCGCGCCTGGGACTTCGCCCGTCCGGTCTTCCTGGCGCCCGCGATGAACACCATGATGTGGGAGAGTCCCGTCACCCTTCGCCACCTTCGCCAGTTGCTCGAAGACCACGGAGAGCCGCCAATCCCCGCTGAATGGCGGCTCGACGAGGCCCCCGAGGTCTTCGTCCGATGCGCCCCTCGGATCGTCCTTATCCCACCCCAGAGCAAGCGCCTCGCCTGCGGCGACGTCGGCAATGGCGCGATGGCTGAGGTGGACCGGATCGCTGCGATCGTCGGCGAGTGGACCGACCGCGTGGGCGTCACCGCGGAGTCTCCAGAGGCGGCTGTCCCCGACGGCTCCGATCCAGGAAGCTAGCGAGGAGGGACAGGCGACCGCCCGGGGCCCGGCGATTGTTCCGCGATGAAGCAGCAACACCCCGATTCCGAACGGCTGATCGAGTGCGCTGCCCGCGGTGAAGTCCGGGCGAGGCAGGCACTCCTAATGCGTTTCTACGACCGGCTGGCCCGGATGGCCGCGGCCCGGCTCGACCGTCGCCTGGCTCCGCGTGTCGAGGCTGATGACGTCGTGCAAGAGGCTCTGCTGGAAGCCTCGCAGAACCTCTCTGAATACCTCCGCGAACGCCCTTTGCCGTTCCATGCCTTGCTTCGGCAGGACGTGGGGCAGAGGATCAGCAAGCTACATCGCCATCACCTCGGGACGCAGCGGCGGAGCGTCCTGCGCGAATGGGCATGGAGCGGGAATCTGCCGGGAGAATCGCCCATCGTGCCGGCCGATCGCCTGATGGGTCACCAATCTAGCCCGAGCCGACGGATCAAGTGCGAGGAACTGTGTGAGCAAAGCTGCCAGGCGCTCGATTCACTGGACCCCCGCGACCGGGAAAACCCTCGTTCGTCGACGATGCAGACCGGCCCGCGCTCCGAGAACTCGCGAATGCCTCGTCGGGAAAGACGCTCGCCGCGTGGACGGTCTATCTTCATCACAACGACTCGCAGCACCCCGAGTCCTAGCCGGCTTTCTCCTCCGGTGGAGCTCGGTGCCGATCGTCGCCGACTGGAATCAGATCTTCCCGATCCGCAGAGATCGGTGACAGATTCCTTTGATGAATTTCTTCAGCATCTGATCCGGGGCGTAATCGGCGACCCAACGGGTGAACTCCCTTCGTATCGAAGATCGCCTGCTAGAGATCCTGATGGCCTGTCAGATGATCTGCCGGATCGGTTCGGCGCCCTCGACGCCGACCAGCTTTTGGTGAAGGCCGCCGTAGAAATACGTCAGGCCGTTAGGATCCAGTCCGAGCTGGTGCAGGATCGTCGCGTGGAGCCGCTTGACGTGCATCCGGTCCTCAACCGCGGCGCTGCCCAGTTCGTCGGTCTTGCCGACGCTCGTGCCCCCCTTGATCCCGCCACCGGCCATCCACATAGTGAAACCGAACGAGTTGTGGTCGCGGCCGGTGCCCTTGGCGAACTCGGCGGTCGGCTGACGGCCGAACTCGCCTCCCCAGACGATCAGCGTCTCGTCGAGGAGCCCTCGGCGCTTCAGGTCAGTGATCAGGCCGGCGATGGGCTTATCCGTGTGGCCGGCGTGCTTGGTGTGGTTGGCGACAAGGTCGCTATGGGCGTCCCAGTTGTCGTCGTTGTGGGCGCCGCCCGAGTAGATCTGCACGAACCGGACGCCCCGCTCGACCAGCCGGCGAGCGATCAGGCACTTGCGGCCGAAGTCGGCTGTTCGCGAATCGTCGAGGCCGTAGAGCGACCGCGTCTCATCACTCTCGCGCGCCAGGTCGACCGCCTCGGGC
>DAIDJI010000266.1 GCA_027451455.1 Planctomycetales bacterium
AACCTCGCGTCTGCTCCTCATACGTGATGATCGTCGTGCAAAGCTGCCGAACGTGCTCGGCGACGAGGCGTTCCACAATCCGGTCGGCGGCATCCGAGTCAGGGAAGAGGAGCAGGCTCAGGTGGTCGGTATCAAGGATCACCAGCATCGACAACCCCCGCCTTCCGACGACTGGGCTTCGGCCGAAACGATTCCCGCCACTCTCGACCGAGTCGCATCGCTTCCTTGAAATCCTCAGGGCTTTCGGCGCAACTCCCGATCAGGGTGTGCCATGCCGCCCAATGACCTTGACTCCCATCGGTCATGGCCTGCAAGCGGTCCGCCCGTTCCTGGACGTCTTGGATCAGTTTCTCTCGCTGGGCCGGGGTCATGCTTTCGGGCTCTGATCCCACCTCACTCACTTCGGCCGCGGAAGCACCATTGGCGGGCTTCGGCGGTGTCTTTTTCGCGGCCATGATCTCACTCCATTCAGGGCATCGATCGATCTGCGTCGCGATCGCGGCTGGGCTCTTCCATTCTACCGGCGATCGCCCGGATCGCGATGGCGAGCTTGCGCCAGGCGGGGAGCGAGATCCGGCCGTCGAGAACGTTGTAATCGCGCCGGACGATCTCGTCGAGCAGCGATCGGTAGATCCCGACAATCGCCCGAAGCACCGGTCGACCGACCGGGTTGACCATCGGGACCAGCCGACGCGCCTCCTCGTAGAACTGGTACGCCCGGTCGGCCTCAAAGGCCAGCAGCTCGCGGACCCGATCGCTGGGCGGGCCGCCCTTCGCCAGGTCCTCCGGCCCGACGCCGAACCGCGCCAGGTCCTCGCGCGGGAGGTAGATCCGGCCGGAGCGGGCGTCGTCGCGGACGTCGCGGACGATGTTCGTCAGTTGCAGGGCGAGGCCGCAATGCTCGGCGAGCTGCTCGGCCTCGCCATTGTTCGATCGATATCCCCAGATGCAAAGGCAACAGAGCCCGACCACGGAGGCGACGTGGTAGCAGTAGTCGGTCAGCTCGTGGAAGGTCGCGAAGCCGATGGGTTCGAGGTCCATCGAGACGCCCTCGATCACCTCGTGGAGCAGGCGGGACGGGATGGCGTGGCGGGCGACGGTATCGGCCAGCGCGGGGAAGCCGGGCCACGAGCCGGGCGGGATCGAGCCGTTGAGCGCGGCATCGAGGGCGCGGCCCCACTCTTCCAGCGCCTGGGCCTTTTGTTCGGATGGGCCGGGCTCGTCGGCGAGGTCGTCGGTGTGGCGGAGGTAAGCGTAGAGGGCACACATCGACCGACGGCGGTCGGGGGGGAGCAAGAGGAACGCATAATAGAAATTTTTCGCCTCGCGTCGCGAGAGCGAGGCGCAGAACCGGTAGCTTTCGCGGAGCGCCCGGGGATCGATGGTCGTCACGGGGCGATCTCCGGTCTCGGCGGCCCGCTGAGGCCCTCTCGGATCCGGGCCACGGTCATCGAGGTGGCGGCGCGGGCCAGCAGGCGGGCCTTCGTCCATTTCGAGAGCGAGGGCCGGGCGGTCAGCACGTCGAAGCCGATCGCCTCGATCCGGTCGAGGATCGCCGTCCCGCCGCGGGAGAAGAGATCCACGTCGACCGCGAGATCTCTCGGCATTTTCGGCACCAGCGCCCGGCCCTCGGCGAAGAGCTGGCGCGCCCGATTGACCTCGAACCGCATCAGCGCGGCGAACTCGGGCGTGAACCGGAGCCCGCGGAGCGAGGGCTCGTCCACGCCGAACCGGTCGCGGTCCTCGCGCGGCAGGTAGATCCGCCCGATCGCCAGGTCGCGCGCGACGTCCTGCCAGAAGTTCGCGAGTTGGAGTGCGGTGCAGGTCGCGTCGGAGAGGCGGGCGTTCTCGGCGCCGAACGCCCCGGCGACGTGCAAAACCAGGTGTCCGACCGGGTTCGCCGACCGCGTGCAGTAATCGAGCAACTGGTCGTAGGTCTCGTATTCGTGGATTGACTGGTCCTGCTCGAAGGCCGAGATGAGGGCCTCGAACGGGTCGACCGGGATGTCGTACTGCTCGACCGTCTCTCGGAGAGCGATCATCACCGGATGGCGGGGTCGACCGTCGTAGCAGGCGCGGAGTTCATCGCGCCACCAGGCGAGGAGTTCGAGCGATCGGTGCGGGTCGCCGATTTCATCGCCCAGGTCGTCGGACCACCGGCAGAAGGCGTAGATACTCCGGAACGCGGGCCGGTGGCGAGGGGGCGTTAGCCGGGTGACGACGCTGAAGTTTTCGTAGTGGGTCGCCGTGAGCCGGGCGCAGTAGTCGAGCGCCTCGTTGCGGGAGGGCCGCTCCGAGGATTCGGGACCAAACCGGCTCAGATCGTCCGCGAAGGCCATGCTCCGAATCGTCCGACGGGCCAGGGGCAGGGGATTCGATTCCCGGTCGCACGCCGGGGCTGGACGATTCTACTCGCCGAGGCGGGGAAACGTAAGCCGCCAGCCGCGCCCGACGATTGACGAGCCCCGACCGCACCGGCACAATCGACCCGCATCGTGACGATCCCTCCCACCGACCCGAATCTGAGGACACAACCGATGATCCGACCGCGATATCGCCGCGCGATGGCCCTCTCGTCGGCCCTGATCCTGGGCCTCGCCTGGCAGGCCCCCGCGCAGGAGTCGAAGGGCTTCCGACCGCTCTTCAACGGCAAGGACCTCACCGGTTGGGTGAAGCCTGACGTCCCGGGCCTCTTCACCGTCGAGGACGGCCAGATCGTCGGCCGGACCGGCACCGAGAAGCTCAAGAAGAACGAGTTTCTCGTCACCGATCGGCCCTACAAGGACTTCGTCCTGAAGGCGAAGGTGAAGTTCCGGAACGGCAACTCGGGGATTCAGTTCCGCAGCAAGCGGGCGGCCAACGGCGCCGTCTCGGGCCCGCAGGCCGACGTCGCCGACGGCTACTGGGGCCTGCTCTACGAGGAGCGCGACCGGGGCATCCTGGAGCGCTACCCCAAGGAGAAGGCCGAGGCGCTGGTCAAGAAGGGCGACTGGAACGAGTTCGTCATCACGGCGAAGGGAACGCACGTGACGATCGACTTCAACGGCACCCGGATCATCGACCGCGAAGACCCCCACTTCGCCCCCGAGGGAATCATCGCGCTGCAACTGCACGTCTGGCCGCAGCCGATGGAGGTCCGGTTCAAGGATATCGAGATCGAGGAGCTTTGAGCGTAGGAGGGCGTGGGCCCGAGGGCTCACGCCCCCTGTCCGTCCGCTCGCTCAGCGGATGAGGTTGAGGCCTCGTTTTGAGGGAGTCTCGACGAATCGGACGGGTTGGCGGGAGGCCCATCGACCAGATCCTCGATGGGCTCGCCCCTGGAGATGGCGCCCCTCATCTTCGCTTTTTCGAGGCGCTCCCTCTCCTGGGACCGCCGACCTCCGACGAACACGGAAACCAGCCCCACCAGACTGCTCGTCGCGATTCCGAATCCGGCCCATCCATGACCCATGCCGGCGATGATGAGGCTGCCCACGACACCGGCGCCCCCAATAAGTCCGCCGATGAGCTGGCCCCGGAGCATGACCTTGATGTTCGCCGCCAGGACCGAGCGTTCCATCTCTCGGCGATGGTTCGATTGGGCCCGAAACTCCTCGAAGATCAGCTTCGGAGCATTCGGATAGATCTCAGCCAACTCCCGAAGGGTCGCGGGGTCGGGTAGAGGCCCCCGCTGGATCCTCGTCTCCCGACTATGGCTGAGATAATGAAGCCCCTGAGCTTCGAGCGATTCCGAGGAGATGGTGAGGGAGGCCGACACGGGAACGGGACCAATCGGCGGATGCGCCGTATCGGCCACGCTCGGCCGCACAGTCGGAGGAGACAGGACGAGCTCTGAGGCCTCGCCAGGTTCGCCTGGGCGTTCTTCAGCCCCAGCCCTTTCGCTTGCCATCGATGTTCCGCCCGGCCGTCTTGGCCGCGAACCTGGTCACAACATCAAGGAGGTCCGCGCCGATCGCATACCAGTCCGAGGACAGTGCTAACTGATCGGCCTCGACCGCCGATGGCGATTCATTGTAACTGTCGAAGGTCCCGCCCAGGTCGAGTGTGCGCGCGACTCCGGCGATGAAGCTCGGTTGGGCGTAGAGCAGTCCTGTGAACTCGTCATGTCCCATGATCGTCTCCTGTTGATTAAGCTTACACCGCGGGCAACAGCAGGGGAAGGGCCGGGGATACCTCGCATCCCAACGAACCCATCCGGCCACGAAGGAGCCACCGGGAACACGGGCCATCGAGGGATGATCTCCCGGACTTCCCTCAAACCCCACCTCGCCCGAACGCCTTCCCACCGCACTCGATCGAACCACCTCCCCAGGCAGTGCGGCCTGGATTTTCACCTCGATTGTCGAAAATCCTCAATCGAGTCGGACGGAATGCCGACAAATGATCTGGTACTCCTTGTCGACTCCTAGTAAAAGGGGCCCACCGCGGTGAACGCGACCCCTTCGGGATCTTGCGCGTCCCAGGCCGGAGGCCGGGGAAGGTCGGAAGCCAGGAGGGTTCGTACAACCACGGGACCATCGGACGGTCCGCCCGGATTTGTCGGAACCCTCGGCCTTGCCGTCGGGGGTCGCCGGCTGTCCCGAGGCCCGATCGATGGGACGCGATGCGCCAAGACGGTGCGTCGCGGGGCCTTCCATGCGAGGCACGCCGCCCAAGGAAGGGTCGGGGACACCGGTCCCCGGCACATCGCCATTCTCCTCGTCGCACATCTACTTCTTTCGGCGAACGGGACCGCCACGGTGGTTCCCGCGCGTCTTCGACGTCCCTTCAGCGTCGGCCCAGGGCCGACGGACGGGCCGACGGAGATCGCACCCGCCTCGCTCCCGATGGCCCAGCCCACGGATCGTGATCCGCCTCGTCCCGGGGCGAGAAACACCGAGCTGGCCCCACCCGCTCCGAGGGTCGTCGCCGCCAAGGCGGCCGGCCCCCGAGGGCGATCCCGAGGGAAAGGAGTCCTTGCGGTATGACCCTCGCATCTTCGCTTTTGCTCGCCCTAATCACCGCCGCGAATCCTTCATCCGACCGCGGCGTGGCTGAGGCCATCCTGCTCGACTTCCACGCCGACTGGTGCGGGCCCTGCCGGCAGATGGCACCCGCCGTCGACCGGCTTGGCCGACAGGGCTACCCAATCCGGAAGATCAACATCGACCGCTCCCCCGAGATGGCGCAAAAATACGGCGTCGAGGCCGTCCCGACCTTCGTCGTGGTCGACGCCGACGGCCGCGAGATCGACCGGACCAGCGGATTGCAGCCCGCCTCGGCCCTCGAACAGTTTTACCTCAACGCCCGCGATCGCAACCGAGCGAAAGCCCACGCCCCGGCCGCCGATGAGGCCCGCGACGATCAGGCCGAGGTCGAGGCTGAGGTCGAGCGCCCCGCCCGTCCCGTGCGCCGGACCGCCCGACAGCCCGAGCCCAACGACGAGGCCGACCGCGACCTTGACCGCGACGACCATCGGACCCGGGTCGAGAACGACGACGACCAGCCGGAGGCGCCGGCCAAGTCGTTCGCCAATCCGCACCCGGTCGAGACCACGGTTCGGATCAAGGTGCAGGCGCCTCACTCGGTCGGGTTCGGCTCAGGGACGATCATCTACAGCTCGCCCGAGGTCTCGATCGTCCTGACGTGTGCCCACATCTTCAAGCAGGAAGGTCGGTCACGACAGGCGGCGCCCGGGCAGTTCCCACTCCCGATCACGATCGAGCTGTTCGACGGCAAGCTGCACGCGCAGCCGTCGGGGCCGCCGAAGGCGCGGTGCGTCGCCGCGTTCCCGGGCAAGGCGCTCGATTACGACTTCAACCTCGATGTCGGCCTGATCGTGTTTCGGCCGGGCCGGAAGCTGCCGTCGAGCCGGGTGGTGCCGACCTACTGGCAGCCGCAGAGCAAGCCGCTCCCGATGAAGATGCTCACCGTCGGCTGCTCGGAGGGAGACGACGCGACCGCCTGGTACACCCGGGTCATGAACCCGAAGCTGAAGGGCTTCCTCCAGGGCCAGCCGTCGTACGAGGCGATCGAGTGCGAGCATGCCCCGAAGCAGGGTCGATCGGGCGGCGGACTCTTCACCACGAACGGCTACATCGCGGGCGTCTGCAACTTCGCCGAGCCGCAGGGCGATCACGGGCTCTATGCCACGCCGCAGTCGATCTATTCGATCCTCGACCGGAATAACCTCTCGGCGCTCTATGCTCCGGTCTCGGCCGGCACGGGCACTCTCCTGGCCGACCGCGGACGCCCGTCGTCAGCACCCGCGCCGACGCGGGTGGCGCGAACGCAGTCGCCCGACATCGAGGATGAGTCGAATCCCGCGCCGCCAGCCGCGCCGAGCCGAAGCCGAACCCGTCGCACGGCCGAGGCGGAAACAGGCGACATCCTGCTCCCGCATTACCGAAGGCTGGGGATCGAGGAACCGGTCGGCACCGACGGCGCGGCCGCCCCGGCGCCCTCGCGATCGGCCCGACGCGTCGCCTGGCACCCGAACTCCACCACCGCCGAGCCCCAGCCGGAAGCCGAACCGAAGGCCCAGCCCCGCGTCGAGACCTCGGCCACCACGGAACCCGCTCGCAGAAGCTGGCGGCCCGTCCATGACGCGGGCCAGTAACCCCCAGGATCGAAGTTCCGATCCGGAGCAACCACGAAAAACACGAAGGACACGAAAGAAGACGGATAATCGGGAGGATGAAGGGAGGGGCGCTGCACGAGGCCCGGAAAGCTCGCGCGGGCCCAGTCAGATCCAGGCATCGCTGCTTCCAGAAACCGTCCGGGAAGCAAGTTGATCAACAGGACCCGATTCCTAGGATTCGTCTGCTTTCGTGTCCTTCGTGGTTTTCGTGGTTGCTCCGAATCCGTCGTTCACAGCGATCCCCAGTTCGCGGAGGGCCCTGCGAAACGGTTCGAGGTTCTCCTCGGGGAGGTCGACCGCGGTCGGCCCGAGGCGGTCGCCCAGCCATCGGGACGTCGTCGGGTGCTGCAATAATCCGTCGAGCATCCAGGGCTCGGGGAGCGTCAGAACCACCCTCCGCGTTGGGACCGGTGGCGCGATCGGCGCACCGGTCGCCGAGGCAAGGAGCAGCCGGACGGCGGCCGGGACCTCGCTCGCGGCTCGTCGGGCGTACCAGTCGGCCAGGGTTTCGGCCGTAAGACCCCGCTCCACCCCGCGACGAAGCGAACCGAGCGTCACCGCGAAAAGCCTTGGCGGCGGAACGTTGTCGTCGGGTAAGGCCGGGGGTGCCGGCCGCTCGTCGGTAAACCGGGCAATCTCCGCGTCAACAAGCAAGTCCGACCGCGAGCGGTCCAGCCGCATCGTCACGCCGTCCGGCTCGACCGAGATGCAGGGCTCCGACTCATCGCGATAGTCACGCGCCCGGCGCTGGGTGAACAGACCCGAGGGGATCGTCGCTTCGTCCTCGACC
>DAIDJI010000267.1 GCA_027451455.1 Planctomycetales bacterium
ACGCCGCTTCGATCGCCGGGCTGATGCTGACGACCGAGGCCATGATCACGAACATCAAGGACGACGAGAAGGACAACGCCCCGCGGGTCGAGGGCTCGGTCCGCTGATCCGGCGCCTTCCCTGGGGCGGGCCTCGGCCGACGATCGGGACAATCCCGACGGCCGGTGCCCGCCCCGAACATCCCCCGCGATTTCACGTTTCGGCATCCGGAGGGATATGATACTGGAAGGGGAGTGCCGGATCCCCCGGCTGGCTCGCCCGACGGGCACGCCCGCCTCACCCCATTCCTACCATTGAGACGCCATGCCGATGGCCGCCACGAAACGCGATTATTACGAGGTGCTCGGCATCTGCCGGGAAGCCTCAGCCGAGGATATCAAGAAAGCCTATCGACAACTGGCGCTCAAGTTCCACCCGGACCGCAACCCGGGCGACGAGGAAGCCCCGAAGAAGTTCAAGGAAGCCGCCGAAGCCTATGAGGTCCTCTCCGACCAGGAGAAGCGGCAGCGGTACGACCGATACGGCCACGCTGGCCTCAACGGCACCGCCTTCCATGACTTCAATTCCACCGACGACATCATGTCGGCCTTCTCCGACATCTTCGGCGGAGGACTGTTCGGCGACCTCTTCGGCAACCGGCGCCGGGGCCCTAGGCCCGGCCCCGACCTGCTTCTGAAGATCGATATCGAACTTCTGGAAGCCGCACGCGGGACCACGCGGACCATCGACGTCAAGCGGCAAGACTTTTGCGGCGAGTGTAACGGCTCGGGTGCCCGTAAGGGTACCGTCGCGACCACCTGCAACTACTGCGGCGGCCGAGGCCAGATCGTCCAGACCCGCGGCTTCTTCCAGGTCGCCACGACCTGCCCTGCCTGTGGCGGGGAGGGCGTCCGGATCACCGACCCCTGCCCCGGCTGCAAGGGAGCCGGCCGAGTGCCCACCACGGTCAAGCTCCAGGTCAACATCCCCCCCGGTATCGAGAGCGGGATGTGGCTCCAGCAGCGGAACCAGGGCGAACTGGGCGACGTCGGGGCGCCTCGAGGAAATCTCCGGGTACAGGTGCAGGTCAAGAAACACCCATTCTTCGAGCGGCGGCGGAACGACCTGTATTGTCAGGTCCCGATTAGCTTCGCCCAGGCAGCCCTCGGCGCCGAGATTGATGTCCCGACTCTGGACGGTCCCGACCACCTGAACGTCCCCCGAGGGACGCAAAGTGGTGAAATGCTCCGCCTGAAGAGTCGAGGGATGCCCGACATTAGCGGACGAGGTCGGGGCGACGAACTGGTCGAGGTCGTGGTCGAGACCCCCACGCATCTGACCGCCCGCCAGGAGGAATTGCTCCGCGAGTTCGCCGAGATCGAACACAAGCAGGTGAGCCCCAGGCGGAAGAGTTTTTTCGAAAAGCTTCGCGACTACTTCACCGAGGAGGCCGAGCCGGGGGAAGAGAACGACGATTGATCGATCTCCCCGAGGGCGATCGGCCGACGCGATCTCCACCATCGTGACGGCCCCGCCCGGCCCATCCGCGACCAGCCGTAGAGAGAAGAGGAGCGACTGATGACGGATCCCCACTCTGACCGCGAGCAGCCCGGCCCCCCCGACGATCGACGATCCAGCGAGGCGGGCCCGGCCACGGGCGACGCGGACACCGACTCGAGCGACCCGATCGTCCGCCTCACCCAGGAGCGCGACGATTACAGGGATCAGGCGCTCCGCGCCCGTGCTGAGTTTGCGAACTATCAGAAGCGGTCGAAGCAGCAGGCTGACGCTGACCGCGTTTATGCCGTCGGCTCGCTCGCGAAAGACATCCTTGACCCCCTCGATAACCTCGTCCGAGCCATCGAACACCTGCGAGCCTCGGGGGCCGAGGGGATCAGCTCGGGCCTGGAGATGGTGCAGCGGCAACTGATGGAAGTTCTCGCCAAGCACGGGGTCGAACCGATCGAGGCGATGGGTCAGCCGTTCGACCCCAACCTTCACGAGGCGCTGATCCAGCAGCCGACAGCCGATCATCCCGAAGGAATCGTCGTCAACGAGCTGAGCAAGGGTTACCGGATCCGCGACCGCGTCCTGAGGCCGAGCAAGGTGGCCGTCTCGTCCCGGGCCGCCCAGGGCTGACGCATCACGGACACCGCCAAGGATCAATCCGATGCCGACCTACGACTATATCTGCGACGACTGCGGCCACGAGTTCGAGGCCTACGAGCCGATCACGGCCGACCCACGCAAGGATTGCCCCGAGTGCCACAAGGAGACGCTCCGCCGCAAGATCGGTCCAGGGGCGGCCATCCTCTTCAAGGGCTCGGGGTTCTATCAGACCGACTATCGAAGCGAGTCTTACAAGAAAGCCGCCCAGGCGGACAAGCCGTCCGACGGGGGCGGCAAGTCGTCGAGCGATTCCTCGCCGAAGCCTGCAAGCGGCGAATCCTCGGCCCCAAAGCCGGCCGCTCCGTCCACCTCGTCCTGAGCGCAACGCCGATGATTCAGGGACGCTGCCCCATCTGCTCGAAGACCTTTCAGGCGGCCACGCTTGACGACCTGCCTGCGTTTCCGTTCTGCTCCGAGCGTTGCCGTCTGATCGACCTCGGCCGATGGGCCGACGGTCGCTATGTGATCCCCGGCCGCCCGGCCCCCACTCAGGCGGAGGCGGCCCGCGAAGATGACGACGATTCAGGCTGATCTCGACCGGCCGGTCGCTCCCGGTCCGGTCGAGATCGCCGCTCGAAGATGGGCCAATCAGCCGAGGCGATCGTCGGCCCGGCGGAGGAGATCCACAACCGGGAGTCCGTGTGGGCAGGCGGCCTGCGCGGCGGCGAGGTCGGTCCGGGCGATGTCGCGGGCCTCGGGCGAGAGGGCCTGGTAGAGCTCGCGGGCCCGGGTCCGCTTGCCGTAGATCTCGTCATAGCGGAGGTAGCGGAGGATCTCGGCGACCTGGACGCCGCCGGCGGCCGGCTCACAGTGCTGGCCGCAGCCGTGGCAATACAGGTGAGCGGTCGCCTGCCGGTACTCTTCGAGCCGCTCCTGGTCGCGGATCGAGAGGACCGGATTCGAGGCCGCCGCGAGGTTCTCGCGGAGCTGGTCGCGGTTGGTCATCTCGCTGACGACCGCCTGCATTCGATGTTCGGCGAAGATCGCCTTGATGGCGGCCTGGGGCTGGTTAAAACCCTTCTCGATCATCGGCCGCAGGGGCGCCGGTGCCTGATCCGGGGCTGGGAAGCTCTCGGCCCCGGCCTGCGACTTCATCGCGATCAGCCCGAGGTTCGCCTTCGAGGCGGCATCGAGGGCCCGTCGGATGGCGTCACCGTTCATGGTCCGGTAGTTATACTGGATCATGATCTGATCGATCCAGCCGCACTCAGCCGCCGCGGTGACGATTTCGGGGAGCATCTTGTCGTGGCAGCTCAGGCCGCAGAAGCGGATCTTGCCCGACTTCTTCAGCTTCTCGAACGCCGCCTTGACGTCCGGGTCGGAGAACAGCGGGATCTCCTTCCCGGTGACACCGTGGAGGTAGTAGCAGTCGACATAGTCGGTCTTGAGCCGTTCGAGGCTGGCGTTGAGCCGCTGCTCGTAGGCGGCGAAGGCGCCTGGGCCGCCAATCTTGCGCCGGCTGTTCTTGGTGACGAGGTAGACGTCCTTCCGTTTCCCGGTTCGGGCGATGACCTCACCCAGAGTCCGCTCGGAGGCGCCGCCTTCGTAGCTCTCGGAGGTGTCGATGTAGCGGATGCCCGCGGCCAGTGCCGTCTGCACGAAGCTGGGCGCCACGGACCAGCTCGTCCCCATGCCGAGGGCCGGGACCTTTTGACCTGTCTTGCCGAGCGTGACCATTGGCAGCGAAGCGGGCGCCGCGGTCGCTGCACCCGATGTCGCCAACGCGGCCGAGCCGCCGGCGATCGCCGCCGTCCTGAGGAACTCGCGTCGACTGCCGCCGATCCGGTCATGATCGCTGCCGAGCATCGTGGCCGCCTTTCGTCTCGGGTGATGGGGAAACCGGCTCTCGCTCCTGAAGCGAGAATCTGCCTTATTCTGGGGATGCTGTTGGAGTGGGGTCAATCCGGTTGCGGGGAAGTCCGCCGACTTCACAGACATTAACGAAACGCCCGCCGAATCCATGCCTGGATCGGCGGGCGTCATCTTACGACTGGGTACTCTGGGCTTTTACTTGTCTTCGGGTGGCAGCGGCGGAAGTTCGATGTTGACGGGTAATGGCGGCAGGTCTTCCGGAGGAGGCGAACTGCGCCCGGTTCCGGAGTCCGAGGCTGCGCGGCCCGCGGCCCGCATGGCCGAGGCGATGCTCGAGCCGCTACCGGCTGGGCCGGAGGTCAGCGTCATCTCGCCGGTCGTCCCGCTTCCGGGTCGAGCCGAGGAGATGGCCGGCAACGCTGGCCCGCCGCTTCCGCCGTTTTGCGAGAGGAATGGCTGGGTCGAGGTTGGCACGTGCGGCGGAATCGGCGTTGGGGCGGGACCGAGCGGGCCGACAGGGGCCGGCATCGGCGGATAGTTCGGGTCCTCGGCATTCGGCGGCGGGTTCGGCTGGGTGATGTCGCCGTTGGGCGGGCCAACCGGCGGCACCGGATATTGCGGGCCGTCCGGCGGGATATGGAACTGGCGGTGCGCCTGCTGGATGTCACGGGCCTGGATGTACGCCTTCCTCGGGTGCGGACCCTCGGCAACAGCGATGTTGTCGTAGGCCAGGAGCGTCCCCTTGGCTTCCTCCAGGGCAACGATCGAGATGTTGTACGTCGTCTTGTACTGGGCCTCGGTCGCGACCGCCGTCGCGTACTGGCTGACGGCGTCGAGGAAGCGGTCGATCGTGATTCGACCTTCTTCGTAGTAGGCCCGCTGGGCGTCGAGCCGCTGTGCGGCGGCGGCTCGGAGCCGCGAGGCCGTCTTGAATTGCTTGTAGTTCGCGTCGATTTCGAGGAAGAACCGGGCGAGCGAGTGTGTTGTCTGGTGGACGACCTGCTGGAGATAGGCCTTCGATCGCAGGAGGACCATCTGAGCCGATCGGGCGTTCGCCAGTGGATACCTCATGCCGAGCGGGGCCTGGAAGGTAAATCCGACCTGCCAGGTGATGAAGTTGTTATAATTGCCCGGATTTTGATTGAGACCAGCGGCACGTTCGGCGTTGGCGATGACCGGGTTGAGCGACTTGAGGGTCGCACCCGTCATGACTGCCTCGGCGGTGTCGAGCTGCTGGCCGAGACCGTTGAACTGATAGAGGGCGTTGAGGCTCAACTGCGGCAGAAGCTGGTTCCGGGCGATCAGGAGCTGCAATTCCGCGACGCGGACCAGAATCTGCTGCTGGACGATATCCGGCTGAAAGCTGAGCATCTGAGCGACGCTGGAATCCCAGTCGGGCTCAAGCCGAGCCTCGGTCGGCGGCGTGACGGGGATGATCCGGCGATTGTCGGCCGGCGGCAAGCCGATCAGGTTTCGGAGCTGCCGCTCGGTGGTGATGACGTCGGAGGTCCGGGTCACGAGGTCGAGGTTGAATTGTTCGAGCCGCTGGGCCGCCTCGGCGACGTCGGCCACGGTTCCTCGTCCGACGAGAAGCTCGGCCTGCTCTCGGTTGTAAATCTCCTGGGCGAGATTGACGGCCCGATCTGCCGCCCAGAGCTGGACGTGAGCCTGGGCAAGGTTCCAGTATTGCTGCTCGGTCGATCGGACCTCAGCCATGACCTCGGCCTTGAACCGCCAGACCGCGGCGTCAGCGTTCAGTCGGGCGATCACAATCGGGGCCCGGTTAGCCTCCAGTCCGACCGGCGGACCGGCCGCCTGACCCGGCAGCGGAGCGCTACCGAGTAATGGCTGGGTCAACGTGAGCTGAAGGTTCGTGGTATACGCCGAAGGCCAGACCAGGAATGAACTGTTCTGGTAGGACCAGTTGACGTTGTGCACAATCCCCATCAAGCCGCCGGTGGCATTCCGCTTCGAGAGTCCGACCTGGTAGGTCAACGAGTCATTGACCGAGACGATCGGATATCTCGTGCCGGTGAGGCTGAGCGAGCCGCCCTGGACGCCGTTGTTGAACGGCTGAATGGCGTTGCCCCAGAGCAGGCTGGTGGTGAAGGCGGTGTCAAAATTCGAGAGGGCGGTGGCGATCTGCGTCTCGAGGATCGCCGGATCGTAGACCGACTGAAGTGTTCCCGAACCCAGCGAGCTCGCGACACCGGCGCCCGCTCCGGTATTCAAAGGGGTTGGCTCGAAGCCACCGACCGGAATACCCTGGGCACCGAAGGCAATTACACGGACGACCTCCGAATTATCCAGGGCAATCCGGATGGCTTCCGGGAGTGTCATCGGCCAGATCTCGGCGGCCTCCGGATCGTTGGTCGTTCGTGGCGGAGCCATCTTGGGCATCGACATCGATAGCGAACTGCTCAGGAGGGTGGCCTTCTTGACCTCCGAATCCTCCAGGGCGACCCGTCCCATGTTGTCATGGGGGACCGGCTTGGATTCGTCGATATAGGGGAGCCTCTGGCATCCGGAGGCGAGGATCCATGTCGCGAGCAAAGTCGCCCGCGTCCATCGGTTCCTGCGAACGGTCAATCGCATGGCCAGCCGTCCTTGACTAAGATCGCCATGTGACGAGAAATGACGCCCGTCGGGCGGGTCGTGCCTCGCCTTCCCTGGCTCGGCCTCTTCCGTCGCCTGTCGCCGGACCCGCCTCGATCGGAATCGGGCGGATGCGCCCGGGTTTCGGGTGCAGTCCGGCTCCACAACTTGCCGCTCAACGCCGGGCTTCCTGGTTGCCGCCGGAACCTTGTGAGCCCCTGGCGATCCCGCGAAGCTCCCAGACGCCGGGTCGGCGCAACCATGTCCCGTCGATCGAGATCCTTCGACTTGTCGAAGAGAATCGGAAGAATCAGACGTGTGACTTGAAACGACGGGGCGGATTGTAACGATTTTTCTGGTCGGGCCTAGTCCAAAAACAGCCTGACCCGAGCATCCCAATCACCATACTGATCTCGCCCGGTCCTCGCTCCATCAAGGGGACACCCGATCGCCCTCATTTCCCGCCGAGACGGCAAATTCGATCGAAATCCTCGCCGTGGGGCCAGAAACTCCGTCGACCGTGAGGCCCACGCAAGATGTCGTGCGGCCGCGATCCGATGCGGGACGATCAGGCCAAAGGCGCAGCAGCGCCGACGGGCTGTGGATCCCGGCCGGTGCGGGGTACGGGAAATTCGACGTAGGGCCGGCCGAACTTCTTCTTGAAATAGATGATCTCGCCTGGGTCAGTCCCTTCCAGCCAGTGGCCGGCGAACTGCAACGCGAATCCCCCGACGAACAGTCCGAGCGATAGGAGGAAGAGCAACGGCGAAAGCATGATGAGGTAAATCGGAACGAAGAGCGCCCCCAGGAATGTC
>DAIDJI010000268.1 GCA_027451455.1 Planctomycetales bacterium
ATCACCCGTCGCCATTTCTTGCTGCGGATTGCGACCGCCGCTCAGGACGACTGAGCCGCGCCCATGGGATCAGGCCGGGAGCAGATCCAGGAACCAGAATCCGTCGCGCTCGACGACCTCGCCGGCCCGGACGGCGATCTCGCGGCGGAAGGCGGGGGATCGCGTGCAGAACGTGTGGAACTCGCCCCGCTCGCCGCACGGGTCAGCGCCGTCAGGAAGCTCGGCCAGGAGCGAGCTGTCGAAGCGTCGGCCGAGGAACGCCTCGGGCAGTTGCCTCGGATCGACGCAAGTGAGGACGGCCTCCATCCCCGACCGGATCATCCGGCGGGCCAGGTCGGTCGTCGCGCTGGGCGTCTCCCAGATCGGGAAGATCGGCTCGATACCCGAACCCTCCAGGAGACGGACCCGATAGGCTCGCACGTCTTCGAGGAAGAGGTCGCCGAAGGCCATCTGGGTGACGCCCGCCGCTCTCGCCTCCGCCAGCGCCGATCTCATCCGGTCCTCGTAGGCCTCGTTCGTGCAGGGGAATGGCAGCGGGACCGGGATCATCGGCAGACCGGCGGCCTCGGCCTGAGCCGCGACCAGCTCTCGCCGGACGGCGTGCATCGCGACGCGATCGAACGCCTCATTGAACGTCGTCAGCAGTCCGACAACCTCGACCTCGTCTCGCTCCCTGAGGACGTGCAACGTCCACGCGGCATCCTTGCCGGAACTCCACGAGAGCAGGGTTTTCGGTCGGGTCGCGGTCATGGTCGGTTGGATCTCCTCAACGCGGTCCCTCGTCTGGGCTCGGTCCCGAGATAACCCTGACAACGGCCCCGCCTCGCGTCAAGCTCGGAATGGCGATCCGGGACACGCGGCTCGCGTCCGGCTTGAAGGAGACGATCGGGCGTCGTCGGGGCGGATCAGGTCTCGCCGGCCGAAAACGGAGGGGCGACCAACCCCAGGCCGATGCTGGACCTCACGAGACTCCACGGGACTTTTGGAGACCGGCCTCGAACCCCGTCGGACCCTCAAAACAAGACCCAGAGCCACTGCCACGAGCCCTGAAGAGACCACCGCGCCCCGAGGCGGTCACGACCCTTCATTCAGCCGGGAAAATCAGGGGCCAGCCTCGCCCCCGCTTGCGGCGGCCCCTTGCTTCAGATCCTCCCGAGACATCGCGACGGCCATCAGGTCCGGGACGATGTCCGGCGTGCAGGCGAGGACCAGCATCTCCAGGACCGCCATCCAACAGCCCGCACATCAGCACAAGGACAGTGACAGAAACTCGCAAGACTCATTCTAAATACATTTGTAAATTTGATGGAATGTGAGGCGAAAGTTGAGGGAACGCGCTCGTCGAAGCGGGCCGCTGGGCGGGTGTAAGGTGAGGACGATCAATCGGGGATGTCGCCTCCGCGTCCGGTGCGTGTCACGAGTTCGCGCGGCGTGAGGCCGTGGACCTGCTTGAAGAGTCGGGCGAAGTGGGAGGGGTCGCGGAAGCCGCAGGCGAAGCTGGTTTGCTTGACCTGTCCGCCGGAGGCGAGCAGGAAGTCCAGCGCCTCGTTCATGCGGAGTCGGAGCAGATACTGATAAGGGCTGGCCTCGCCGTGCTCGCGGAACAGCCGGCAGAGGTACGTCGGAGTTACGTTCATCGCAGCGGCGGCCGATTCGACGTCGCGATGGTCCCGGAAGTGATCGCGGAGGTACTGTCGGCAGCGGAGGAAGGTCTCCTGCCGCGCCGTTCCGTGGGCCTGCAACGGGGCGCGTCCGGCCCGGATCTTCAGCAGGAGGACCCGCAGGTGGGCCGCTGCCAGGGGATGGGCCTCGGCGATTGGCCGGGTCGCGTCGCGGTGCATTGCGTCGAAGGTTTCGGAGAGTTCCGCCGCGCTGGCGACCCCCGCCAGCCGCCCCGGGCGCAGCCGGCCGATGGACATCGCCGCCGCCGCGTCCTCGCCGGCGATGTCGAGGAAGCACTTGACCAGCGGCTCGGCCGGGTCGCTGTGAATCCGGCAGCGGACTCCGGGTCCGTAGCAGAAGACCGCGGCCGGGCTGAGGCGATGGTGGCGTCCCGCCAGCCAGAGGTCGCCCCGCCCCCGCTCCACCCATTCGAGCCCGTAATACGGGAAATTGGACCGGTCCACCTTGTAGTCGCCGGCGCAGGCCTCGCGCCCGCCGCAGACGACCACGAGTCTCGGGTCGGCCCCCGGTCGGCCGTGCAGATAGAAGTAGCGTCCCTCGCGGACCCGTGTCGCGATCTCGGGCTTCGCCAGGTCTGGTCTTCGGACACTCATCTCGCAAATCCTGCGCGGGGGGCTCGGGTGGTTGGTTCGAGAATATCCGGGTGATATCGAGAATATCCCGGGGAATCAAGGACCCAATCCGCACTGAGGAAGTCTAGAATCGAATGCCTGACGACAACATCCAGCGAACGCGAGGGGCCCCGAGTGTCCGGCGCCTGGTCGGGGTTCGCCTGATCGGCAGGGGGAGGAATCCGGCGTGATCGAACGACGAGCCGAGCCGGGGACGTTTGCCATCGCCGACGACGGGGTGGATCCGGCCGCGGTTCCCACGCTTCCGCTCCGTTCCGGCGCGAGGATCCCGGCCATCGGCCTGGGCACCTTCGGGTCCGACCGGTTCTCTGCCGAGCAGGTTGCCGAGGCGGTCCTCGGTGCCGCCGGGGTGGGCTACCGCCACTTCGATTGTGCGTCGGTCTACGGCAACGAGCCGGAGGTCGGCCGATCGCTTCGGGCGATCCTTGATGGAGGCGTGCGCCGGGAGGACCTCTGGATTACCTCCAAGCTCTGGAACGACCGCCACGGCGAGGGGCAGGTCGCGCCCGCCTGCGAGCGTTCGCTCGCCGACCTGGGGCTCGACTTTCTTGACCTCTACCTCGTTCACTGGCCGTTTCCGAACCACCATCCCCCGGGTTGCGAGGTCGGGGCACGCAGCCCTGACGCGCGGCCGTACATTCACGATGAGTTCCTGAGGACCTGGCGGCAGATGGAGGCGCTTGTCGATCGCGGACTTGTCCGCCACATCGGCACCTCCAACATGACGGTTCCCAAGCTGGAGTTGTTGCTCCGCGACGCAAGGATACCGCCCTCGTGCAACGAGATGGAGTTGCATCCCCACTTCCAGCAGCCCGAGCTGTTTCGTTACGTGGTGGAGCGTGGGATCGTGCCGATCGGCTATTGCCCGATCGGTTCGCCCAACCGTCCTGAGCGGGATCGAACCGCCTCCGATACGGTGGACATCGAGGACCCGGTCCTCGTCCGGATCGCAGAGCGGCGGGGAGTGCATCCGGCGATTATCTGCCTCCAGTGGGCGATCTGTCGTGGTCAGGTGCCGATCCCCTTTTCGGTCCGGCGCGGGCAGTACCTGGCGAACCTGAAGGCGGCTGTCGCCGAACCGCTCACGGACGACGAGATGCGGCAGATCGCCGCGATCGACCGGGGGAACCGGCTGATCAAGGGGCAGGTCTTTCTCTGGAAGGACGGCCAGTCGTGGGAAGACCTCTGGGACCCGAGCGGTGAGATCACCCCTCCCTGAAGGAAGGACTCCGTAACGATGAGCGCGATTGCTGAGACAATGACCGGCGTGGTACTGCCGGGGGATAGCACCGTGGCCTTTCGGGAGTACCCGGTTCCCCGGCCCGGCCGGGGCCAGGTGCTGGTGAGAATGAGGGCCTCGTCGATCTGCGGCAGTGATATCCGCGCGATCTACCGCGAGCACCTGGGCAAGGGCCCCGAGGCCTACCAGGGAGTGATCGCCGGCCACGAGCCGTGCGGGCAGGTCGTGATGGCGGGGCCGGGGTGCCAGCGGCTCGGGCCGGGCGACCGGGTGGTGATCTATCACATCTCGGGGTGCGGGATCTGTGACGAGTGCCGGCGTGGCTACCAGATCGGCTGCCACGGGGCGACCCGCGCCGCCTACGGCTGGCAGCGCGATGGCGGCCACGCCCCTTATCTGCTGGCCGAAGAGGCCGATTGTATTCCACTGCCGGACTCGCTGTCGTACGTGGACGGGGCCCTCTGTGCCTGCGGGTTTGGCACAGCGTACGAGGCGCTCCTTCGCATTCAGTTAAGTGGCCGCGATCGCCTGCTGATCACCGGGATGGGGCCCGTCGGCCTGGCGGCGGCGATGCTCGGCCGCGCCCTCGGAGCCGGGCCAATTTTTGGCACCGACCTCGCGCCCTCCCGGCTGGCGCTGGCGAGCGATCTCGGGCTGATCGACCATGCCCTCGAGTCCGACGACGAGGCGCTCTCGCGGATTCTCGACCGGACCGGCGGCCGGGGCTGCGAGGCGACCATCGACTGCTCGGGTGCCCCGTCGGCGCGGCTGCTGGCCCTCCGCGCCACCCGAGATTGGGGCCGTTGTGCCTTCATCGGCGAGGGGAACACTGTGGCGTTCGATGTCTCGAAGGAATTGATCCACAAGCAGGTCACGCTGTTTGGGTCGTGGGTCACCTCGCTGGGACACATGGCGGAGTTGGTTGAGCGGCTCGACCGTTGGGGCCTCCATCCCGACCGAACCTGCACGCACCGCCTGCCGCTCGATCGTGCCGACGAGGCCTATCGGACGGCCGCCGCCGGAGAGGGCGGGAAGGTCTGCATTGTCCTGGACGACTCCGCCGATTGATCGGCCCGCGCTGGGCGGTTTCCCCGGCTCCTGCTTCGAGAAAGGTGCAGATTGATGATACGGAAGCTCGGCGGGCGCGGGCTCGGGCGCGGGCTCGGCCTTGGCCTTGGCCTCGCCATCCTGCTACTGGGTACGGCGGCCCTCTGGGCGTTCGCGGGGCCGACCCGATCGGCCGACCCGTCGGACCCCGCCTCGTCAGGCCCGGGCGCACCGGCTCGCGCCCCTGCCCCGCCGATGCAGCTCTTCGGCACGATGGGCAAGGAGGTGACGCTCGTTCCGGGAGAGGAAAAGGTTCTCTTCGAGCAGGACGGCGCGGGGACGCTGACGCACATGTGGTTCGGCGGCTCCTGGCCGGGCTGGGGCGACACCCGCATTCGGATCTACGTCGACGGCGAAAAGCGGGCGGGCATCGACATGGCGCTCTTCCTGGGGCACGGCATCGGCTGGGGCAACGACTCGGCCCCGTGGGGGACGAACCGGATTGGTAAGACCGGGCGGCCGAGCGGCATCTACAACACCTATCGCATCCCCTTTGGCGAAAGGGTGAAGGTCACTGCGAGCCTGGCCCCCTCGGTGCAGCAGCCTCAGGTCTTCTGGTGGATCGTGCGCGGCCTGACGGATTATCCGGTCCGGCTGGGCGGGATCGAGCTGCCGGCCTCGGCGCGTCTGAAGCTGCACCGGCTCGAAAAGGTCTCGACCGCGCCGTTGCAGGAGTTGACGATCCTGGAGACAAGGGCCCGGGGCCTGCTTTACGCGGTGACGTTCGAGGCGATCAGCGACAATTTCAACTACCTCGAAGCGTGTCTTCGCGCCTATCCCAACGGACGGAAGGAGCCGGTCTGGATGTCGTCCGGGACCGAGGATTATTTCCTGGGGACGTATTACTTCAACGCCGGAATCTACCACAACCCGGTCGCCGGCCTGACACACGGCGACCCAGACCGGCCCGGATCGTCCTATCGGTTCTCGGCCTATCGGTTCCACGAGGACGACCCCGTACCTTTTCAGGATGGCCTTCGCCTGGTCTGGCGGAATGGCGAGGAACTCAACGGCCACCGATACGGGGATCCGAAGCCAACGACCCTGACGTCCTACGTCTGGACCTATGAATGGTAGTGAGGTTTCCCGGTAAATCGCAGGACTTCGCCGATGCCCTGCTGACCGAGTTCACCATCGATGGATCGCGCCGGGACGCGTCGCTCACGCGGAGGTGGACGAGTCGGTTTCTGGGAACCGTTCGGGCTTGTTGCGATTTATCAAGAAAGACGATTCACCACAGAGGACACAGAGAGCACAGAGGAAGAGAGAGAAATTCTTGAGGTTCTGGGGGGCAGGCCATTTATGGTTGGGCGGCTGGGGATTGAACCCGGTTCAGCCCTTCCGGGATGGGAACCTGGCCTGAATCTCTGTGCTCTCTGTGTCCTCTGTGGTGAATCGTATGAGGATTTTGCGGGACCATCACTCAGCGATTGGTCGTTCAGAGGGTGCTGATCGGCCTCGACGCGAGGATGGGCGTCGATCCGAATGAACCCGGCTCTCGGTGTCCTCTGAGGTGAATCGTTTGAGGATCTCGAGGACCATCACTCAGCGATTGGTCGTTCGGAGCCGGTCGAGCAGCAGGTAGCGGGCCCGGTGCTGATCAGACTCGACGCGAGGATGCGCGTCGATCCGAAGGAACCGGGCCGCTTCACCAGCCTCGAGCGCCGGCCATTCCGGGAGGCCGGGACCGTTCGGGTCGCCCGTCTGGATGAAGCGGGCGAAGTATCCCTGCATCAGCTCGGAGACGCGGAAGTCGTCGGGCGTCCAGGCGTAGACCTTGTTCGTCGAGAGATTGCCCAGCGCGTACTCGATCTCGGCGGAATGCACCGCGCCCTGGGCCCCTGGACGAGGCTGAGCGAAGAGGTAACGATACACCGGCTTGCCGCCGGTTCGGCCGTGCAGGTCGGCCAGCTTCCAGGTGCCGTACGCGATGAAGCGGTCGCTCGCGAGGTCGGTGGCCGCCTGGCGGACCTCATCCTCGGTCTCGCCGGTATACGCCGCGAGCAACTCGTCGGCGTGTGCCTTGTCGAGGTTCCGGACCGCTTTCTCGAAGTTCGCCCGGGTCGGCGGCTGGTCGCCCAGGAGGCTTCGGAAGTGGGATTCCTCGGAGTTCCAGCCGACCAGGAGCGGGACGCGGGCCTGCTCGCCGGACTCGAAGATCTCGGCCGGCTCACGTGGAAGGAAATGGCCGTCGATGGCGATCGGGAACCGGCCGACCGCCGGATTGGCCGCGTCTTCCAGGAGCTTCTCGGCCGGGATGGCGCGGAGGTCGGCGATCGACCTGGCATGCACCTCGTCGGCCAGGCGGAGACCCTTCTTCTCGGCTTCCGCCAGGGGGACCGGCGCGAGCGTTCGCAAGAGGGAACCGCTCTCGGCGATGGCGCCGGCGAAAAGCCCCTTCGAGAGCGGTGAGGCCATCTGGGCACTCACCGAGATCGAGCCGGCCGACTCGCCCGCGATCGTCACCCGCTTCGGATCGCCTCCGAAGGCGGCGATGTTGTCGCGCACCCACTCCAGAGCGGCGAGCTGGTCGAGCAGGCCGTAATTGCCGGAGGCGTGGTGCGGCGACTCCTTCGACAGCTCGGGATGCGCCAGGAAGCCGAAGAGCACGCCGTGCGGATGGTGCCCCTGTCAGACTTTCTGAACTATATCGGCTTCAAAAACCAGCGGCGGCTGTTCACCCCCGGCGACGACGAGATCGG
>DAIDJI010000269.1 GCA_027451455.1 Planctomycetales bacterium
CGGCTCGATTGTCGTGACGGGCCTTCGGGACGACGTGGGTCGGGTAACGTCGCTGGTTGTCGAGGGCCGCGACGACACCGACCGGCTCTCCGTGGAGGCGGCCCTTCGCGCCAGCGAGGAGCGATGGCGGACAATGGCCGAGGCCTTGCCCAACCTGCTCTGGACCGATCTTCCCGATGGACAGTGTGACTGGCTGAGCAGCCAGTGGGGGAAATATACCGGCATCCCCGAGCAGGAGTTGCTGGGTCTCCGGTGGCTGGAAGAAGTGATCCACCCCGACGACCGCGACCGCGTGGCCGCCTGCTGGCAGGCCGCCTGCGCCGACCAGGCCGATTATGACCTGGAGTACCGTATCCGCCGCCATGATGGCGAGTACCGGTGGTTCAAAACCCGTGGCGTCCCGATCCGAGATGATCGCGGCAAAATTGTCTACTGGTTTGGCACCTGCACCGATATCGAGGACCAGAAGCGCGCCGAGGCCGCTCTCCAGGAAGCGGATCGCCGCAAGGACGAGTTCCTTGCCACCCTCGCCCACGAGTTGCGTAATCCGCTCGCTCCGATCCGCAACTCCCTTCAAATCCTGCGCATGCCGGACGTCGATGAATCGATGGTCGACCAGTCGCTCGAGATGATGGAGCGACAGTTGCACCACCTCGTCCGACTGGTCGATGACCTCCTCGACGTCTCCCGGGTGATGCGGGGCAAGATTAACCTCCATACCGAACGAATCGACCTCGCTCGGGTCGTTGCCTACGGTGTCGAGACGGCGCAGCCGCTCATCGACTCGAAGCAGCAGCGGCTCTCGATCGACCTTCCCAAAACGCCGATCGTTCTCGAGGTCGACCCGGTCCGGCTGGCACAGGTGGTTGGCAATCTTTTGACAAACGCCGCCAAATACACCGGGCCTGGTGGGCGGATCGAGTTATCCGCCTCGCGCGAGGTTGACGAGGCGATTCTCCGAGTCCGAGACACTGGTATCGGGATCGAGCCCGAGATGCTCTTTCAGATCTTTCGCCTCTTTGTCCAGGCCGATCAAGCAGTAACCCGTTCTCAGGGCGGGCTCGGTATCGGTCTCACCCTGGTCAAGAACCTGGTCGAGCTTCACGGCGGCAGTGTCGAGGCACGGAGCGAGGGTTTGGGGCATGGCTCGGAGTTCATCGTCCGGCTCCCGCTCGACAAGTTGGCCCCATCATCCAGCTCCGTCGAAGGATCGATCCGATGATAGCGGTTCCCACGACATCTGACCCGCCTCGCACGGTCCCACTGGCCTGGCGCAACCTGACTGAGAATCGGCTACGACTTCTTGCATCAGTGGCTGGAACAGCGTTCGCGGTGACCCTGATGTTCATGGAGCGAGGGTTTCAGCGGTCGCTTCTGGAGAGCATGGTCGGACTAATCCGCCACCTCGACGGCGATCTGATGATGGTCAGCCGGACACTCTACACGCTCTCTGTCCCCTACGACTTTCCCCGGCGCCGACTGGAGCAGGCACGTTCCTTTAATGGGGTCGAGGGTGCAGTGCCTGTCTCGATCGAGACCCGTCGGACGTTCTGGAGGAATGTCGAAGATGGACTGCCGCGCCCGATCCGCGTGGTCGCGTATCCGCCGGAATCCGATGCGATTGACCTGCCCTCCCTCGTAGACGAGCGTCGGCGATGGAGCCGACCAGGGTTCGCGATGGCCGACCGCCGCTCACGCACCGACCGACTCGGGCCGCTGGTGCCAGGGACGGCCTCCGAGCTCTCGGGGAAGTCGATCCGCATCCACTCGAACTTTGATCTGGGCACCGACTATCAGAGCGACGGCACGCTCGTGATGAGCGAGGCCAGCCTCGCTCGAATCCTTCCCGACCGTCGAGGCTTGACCGAAGCGGACGACCGCGTCACCGTTGGGCTAATTCGGCTCCGTCCGGGAGTTGACACCGATCTTGTCTGCGATCAGATGCGCGCGGGCCTACCTTCGGACGTGCGCGTCCTGACGAAACGGGGTCTCATCGAACGGGAGCAGGGCTTCTGGGACCACGTTGCACCGATCGGGACGGTCTTCACAATTGGCGTGGTGATGGGGTTTATTGTCGGGCTTGCCATCTGTTATCAGGTTCTCTTTTCGGACATCAGCGAGCGGCTTGCCGAGTTCGCCACTCTGAAGGCGATCGGGTATTCGGATCTCCGTCTTTTCCGAATCGTGGTGGCACAGTCGATTTACCTGGCACTGCTGGGGTATGGCAGCGGCCTGATCGTAAGTCTTGGGCTGTTCCGTGTGGTCAACGATTCGACAGGATTACCGATGAATCTCGGACCCGCCGAGGCCGCCGGAATACTGGGGCTGACGGTCCTGATGTGCGTGGTCTCGGGCGCCCTTGCCGCTCGCCGTCTCGCCTCCGCCGATCCGGCCCAGCTCTTCCAATGAGCGGAGTGTGCCGGATTCCCCGAGTCAGGAAGCCGATCCATGAGCGACGCGGCCGAATCTTTAGACCAGCGCCCTGAGCCCACGCAGACCAGCCTGGCCGTCGCCCGGCCGATCGTCAAGGACCTGGCGATCGAGGCCGAGGAGGTCTGCTTCTGGTTTGGCGAGGGAGACACGCGCACTCAGGTACTCTTTGACAACTCCCTCCAGATCGGCCGAGGTGAAGTCGTCATCATGACGGGCCCGTCGGGCTCCGGGAAAACGACGCTCCTGACGCTGATCGGGGCCCTGCGGAGAATCCAGCACGGCCGAATCACGGTGATGGGACGCAACGTCGGCTCACTTGGCGAGGCCGAAGCCGTCGCGCTCCGGACGAACATCGGTTTTATCTTCCAGAGCCACAATCTGTTTACGTCACTAACCGCGCTGGAGAACGTGCGGATGGCGGCCGCTTTGAAGAGAGGGACGGTCCGCGAGATGAGTGACCGATCCGCAGCGATCCTCGGGCGGCTCGGCCTGGGAGAGCGGCTTGACCACCTTCCCTCGCAGCTTTCGGGCGGGCAGCGTCAACGGGTAGCGATCGCCCGGGCGCTCGTGAATTCTCCGGGGCTGGTGCTGGCCGACGAACCGACCGCAGCCCTCGACGCCGAATCGGGGAGGGTCGTCCTGGAGCTCCTCCGCCAGCTCGCCGACGGTGCGGCTCGTACGACTGTTTTAATCGTCACCCATGACCAGCGAGTGATCGACCACGCCGACCGGGTCGTCAACATGATCGGCGGGCGGATCGTCGCCAACACGATGACACGGACGGCCGTCCGGATTGCGCGGGCGCTGGCGCAGTCGGAGATCTTGAAGGGACTGACTGAGGCAACGCTTACTCATATCGCCAACGTGATGACCGTCGAGAACCGGGGAGCGGGCGAGACGATCGTCCTCGAGGGTGAGCCCGGCGATCGATATTACCTGATCGGATCGGGCGTGGCAGTCGCGAGCAAGGAAGGTCGCTATCTGGACGAACTGTATTATGGCGAGGGCTTCGGGCGGATCACCTCGTACTTCGGCCGCCCGGTGGAGCAGACGGTTTGTGCCAAGACGGAGATGGAGCTTTATGTCCTGAGCGAGCCGGATTTCCGTCGCGTCCTCGAGGCCGATAAGAGCTTCGAGGGCCGGGTCCGATCGCTCCTGATGGCGATGAACCCAGCCCAGTAAACTTCGTGATAAAAAGCCTCTCTACCTTACCGATCAGGCGGTGGCCTCAAGCTGGACCAGCGCTGCGGTGGCTTCCGCGTGCTTGCGGATATCCTCCGAAATACGCATGGAGCAGAACTTTGGCCCGCACATGCTGCAGAAGGCCGCCGTCTTGAAGGCTTCCTGGGGCAAGGTCTCGTCGTGCATTCGGCGTGCGGTTTCCGGATCGAGCGAGAGCCGGAACTGTTCCTCCCAGTTGAACGAGTATCGAGCCCGGCTGAGGGCGTCGTCGCGGTCACGGGCACCTGGGCGATGACGGGCGAGGTCCGCGGCGTGCGCCGCGATCTTGTAGGCGATCACACCCTGTCGAACGTCTTCGACCTCAGGAAGCCCGAGATGTTCCTTGGGCGTCACGTAGCAGAGCATGCTCGCCCCGTGCCAGCCTGCCAGAGCCGCACCGATCGCGGAAGTGATGTGGTCGTAGCCGGGGGCCACGTCGGTGACGAGCGGGCCAAGGACATAAAACGGGGCCTCATTGCACTCGACCGCCTGCTTCTCCATGTTCATGGCGATCTGGTCCATCGGGACGTGGCCCGGTCCCTCGACCATCACCTGGCAGCCGAGGGCCTGGGCGCGCCGGGTCAGTTCGCCGAGCGTGCGCAATTCGGCGAACTGGGCGGCGTCGGAGGCGTCGGCGATACTGCCGGGGCGGAGGCTGTCCCCCAGGCTGAACGAGACGTCGTATTGACGCATGATCTCGCAGAGTTCGTCGAAATGAGTGTAGAAGGGATTCTCCTGATTATGCGCGATCATCCACTGCGCCATCAGGGAACCCCCGCGAGAAACGATCCCGGTGAGCCGGTGGGCCGTCAGTGGGATGTATTCGCGGAGGATCCCGGCGTGGATTGTCATGTAGTCGACGCCCTGGCGTGCCTGGTGCTCGATCATGTCGAGCATGTTGCGGGGAGTCAGATCCTCGACCCGCTTGACGCCCTGGATCGCCTGATAGATCGGGACGGTCCCGACGGGGACCGGACTCGCAGCGAGGATCTCTCGGCGGATGGCGTCGATGTTGCCCCCGGTGGAAAGGTCCATCACCGTGTCGGCGCCGAGGTCGACGGCCATCTTCAACTTGGCGAGTTCGTTATCAACATTCGAGGTGACCGCCGAGTTGCCGATGTTCGCGTTGATCTTGCACTTCGCCTTGATGCCGATCGCCATCGGCTGGAGACCCAGCCCGAGGTGGACGGTGTTGGCCGGGATAATCATCCGACCGAGCGCGACCTCGGCTCGAACCAATTCGGGCTCGAGCTGCTCGCGCCGGGCGACGAACGCCATCTCGTCGGAGACGATCCCCTCACGGGCCATTTCGATCTGCGTCATGATGCCAGTTCACCCTTGGGGACGGATCCGCTTGGGCCGTCGGCGTCCGCACGCGCGGAAGGGCGTCGGCCCCGGATCGCATTCTACGGTTCTACCATCTCGGGCGGCATTCCGTAAGTCGGTGTCGAGCCCGGAATGACGGCGGGGTGCCACCATGTTGCCTCCGCTACCAACGGAGCGACCGGCGCAGCCATCGCGAGGCGTCCGGCGCTGGGATTTCCGTGGCCTGGGGGCTGGGCCACTGCGGTGATCGGATCCGATATAAAGTGCGTCACGGCGGCTCCCCCGATGTGAAAGAGGAAAGATGAGGGCCAGGGAAGGAGTGGGAGCTGGCCGCCAGGCGGTCCAACTGGACCGCCGCCGACCCGGGACAGTCTCGCCACCGCCCCGGAAGGAGCCAGATTCGACGAGGACGGCCGATGCCGACTCGGCCGGGTGCCGCCCGTTCGGGCGCGGGCCGACCGACCATCAAGGAGGGAACCAGGAAGTGAACATCCTTACGACCCGCTTCGGGCTAATCCAGGCCTGCGAGACGGACGTCATCACGATCCCGGAAGGACTGCTGGGCTTCCACTCGTTCATTCACTATGTCCTTCTGCCCGACCCGGTCGTGATGGGCCTCTCCTGGTTGCAGAGCCTCACCGCGCCCGAACTCGCCTTCGCGCTGATCGCACCGCCGATGGCCGTGGGTGACTATCGCGTTGAGATCCGGCAGGGGGACCGCTCCGCTCTCGAACTCGACGACGAGCGATCGGCCATGATCTACGTCATCCTCAACCGGGCGGACGGCGGTGGACTGACCGTTAACTTGCAGGGGCCTCTGGTCTTCAACCCGGTCCGGCGTCTGGGACGGCAACTGGTCCTCACCAGCAGCCGATACCCGGTCCGGTTCCCCCTCGACGCGGCTCACGCCGCCCCCAACCTGCTGCCCGGGCCCGCCGCGCTCCGCGCGACCGCCTGATCCGGGCCGCCTCTCTTCGTAGTATCCATGACGACGTGACACCCCCAGCTCCGTCGTGGTCACCGAGGGCGTGGGCAGCGTGATCAGGGATGGTCGCGGGCCGCGCTGGCAGGAGGAAGGAGCCGTAAACGATGCTGGTCCTGTCCCGACACCGCGACGAAAGTATCATCATTGGCGATGATATCGTCATCACCGTGGTGGACATTCGGGGAGATAAGGTTCGACTGGGGATCGCGGCCCCGATCGAGATCTCCGTGCACCGACAAGAGGTGTATGAGGCCATCCAACGCGAGAATCGCCAGGCTAGTCGGCTGGAACCTCAGGACGCTCGGCAGATCGAGCGACTGAATCAGCCTCTACGCCGCGAGGTGCGCCGGTCTCGCCCCGAACCGAACTGAACCGCCCTTCGGCCCCGTCCGGATCGCTCCGATCACACCTCGGGGCCGCCCGACGGACCGGGCCGGCCGACGAATCTGCTCCCGACGAGGCGGCGCCGGACGGGTTATCCCGCCGTCGGCGTCGCCTCGCTCTCTTTTCCTGTCGCCTTGCCCCACCAACCCACAACGGGCGACCCGGTTCAGGGAAGCTCGATGATTTCGTCTTCCTCGTCGTCGAGGATCTCAAATTGAAAATCGTCGATGACAGGCGGCGAGGCAATCAGACTGCGCGATGGCTCCGGGAAGCCGACCGGCACGTCTACCTTCGCCGCTGCGCTTGCTGCCGGCCAGGGTCCCGTTGAAGTTCCGCCCACGGCGCCCGCAGTCTCTGGCGTCGCCCCGTTCCGACCTCCAATCCGCGCCCTCGCCTGGTATTGCTCCGACGGAGACGGCATGTCGTCGGGCCCAAGGTAGATACGCAGCTTGTAGGCCCCTAGACTGATCCGATCGTCCGGGAGCAACGCGGCCCATCGGATCTTTTGGCCCTTCACCTTCGTCCCGTTCGTCGTCGCCAGGTCACGGATCACCAGCAATCCGTCGGTCTTCACCAGGACGCAGTGCCGTTTCGAGAGGCTCCGGTTCGCGATCACCACATCGCAATACTCGCGGCGCCCGACCACCGTTACATCCCGGACGACCGGAATCGGCGGATCACCATTCTCCGGAACGAGTTCCGCTTTCATATCCGCCCCCCATCCCAGGTCCTGCGAGTAGCCGGGCCCACGCCTATTCTCGCCATTTCCCTCCTGAATCTTAATCCATCCTCGCCCCTCCGGCAAGCACGCCAGGTGCCTGGATGCACGCGTTCGTGGTTTCGCGGGCCGATTGGACCGCGTGGTTCGGATTGTCCGGCAAGAGAATTGCGATTATGAATGCCGGCCGGACAGACATTCTTTCGTCGAAGCCATCGACCAAAAATACCCGCCACCGGCCTGCCCGGTGAGGATAGGGATATGATGAAAAGCCGACGACGACCGCAATTCGAAGG
>DAIDJI010000270.1:0-3913 GCA_027451455.1 Planctomycetales bacterium
GAGCAGCCCGAGCGCTGCGAGTGCGAGCATCCGACGGGAAGGAACAGAGTGGCGAGGCTTCTTCCAGAACATGATCGTTGGCACTCCCTGAATCCATGACTTCCCGGACCTCAATCTGACCCGGGTCCGTGGCAATCGCTGGATTATCGACGACGCGAGAGGGAGTCGCCAGGGGGCGGCTCCGCCGGAAAATGGAGACTGGACCCGCCCGGGTCATTGCGGCACGGCATTCGCATCCGTAAACTTTTGGGATGGAGTCCGTCGTCCGCTCGGGGAGGGATCCGCCGGTCGCGTCCCGATCCATCGACGGAAGGTACCCAATGCGTTCCGCTCCGAGACTCGATCTGGTCGTATCGATCGCCCTTGCCTGGCTGATCCTGCTGAGTCCGAACGTTCCCGGTCAGGCCCCTGATCTCCGGAGTCCCGAGAAGAACGTGCGGGCCGACGATCCCAACGACCTGACGATCGCCGAACTTCTCGCCGCGCACAATCGTTATCGTGCCTCGGAGAAGAAGCCTCCGTTGAAGCTTGAGCCCCGACTAATCGAGGCCGCCCGGGCGCACGCCCGCGACATGGCCGAGCACAACAAACTCGCCCACGAGGGTAGTGACGGCTCTCTGCCCAGGGATCGCGTCCGTCGCATCGGCTATTCCTACCAGGAAATCGGCGAGAATGTCGCCAGCGGTCAGGCAACCGTCTCGGCGGTCATGCGATCCTGGATCGAGAGCGAACCGCACCGGGAGAACCTGCTTGGCGACTTCACCCAGATGGGCGCCGCGGTTGCAAAGGGGTCCGACGGCGAGAATTACTGGTGCGTCGATTTTGGCCGTCCGATGCCCCCCGTCGATCCGAAGACCAGCCCCGGTGAGTTGATCGAGGCCCTGAACCAGGCGCGATCGGCCGAGCATCGGACGAAGCTGAAACCGGACGCCCGGCTTGCCACCGTCGCCGATCGGTTCGCTCGCGAGGCTGCCGAGCGTCGAACCCTCCAGGTCAAGGACCGTGAAGGCCGGACGCCGTTCCAGATCCTTGAAGCCGAGGGATACCGAGCCCGCCGCTTCGGCACGACCATTAGCTCGGGCGAGGGCGATCCGCGAAAGGTCGTTGCCCGATGGCTGGGTGAACCCCGGGAGCGAGGCGCCTTGCTCTCGAACTTCGAGCGGGTCGGAGTTGGCGTGGCGACCGATCCGGACGGAATTCCCTACTGGATCATTCTTCTGGCACAGGGAGCCAGCCGTTGATGCTCGACGATCCTCGCGATCTTCCTGAAAGCCGGGCCGCCGCCATCGGGGCCAGGCTCTCCCAGCGAAGCCGGACCGGGGAGATCATGGATGACCCCGGCCTGGAGTCGTCCGAGCACGAGCGGGCTCTCCGTGGACTCGGTCGGATCAATCGCTTCAGCCGGAGCGCCTCGATCCTCTGGCCAGCGATCGCCGAGGAGGCCGCGCGGTCCTCCGGGCGTCCGATCCGCGTGCTGGATCTCGCCTCCGGTGGTGGAGACGTGAGCATCGCGCTCGCCCGCCGAGCCCGGCGGCGGGGTCTGAACATCCAGATCGACGGGGGCGACGTCAGCCCCATTGCGGTCGAGTATGCGGCCAGATCCGCCGAGTCGGCCGGTGTTCCGGTCCGCTTCTTCCGGCTCGATGCCCTGAACGACCCGCTGCCGGAAGACTATAACGTCGTGACGTGCTCGCTTTTCCTGCACCACCTCGCTGAGGAGCAGGCGATTCGTCTCCTCGGGAGGATGGCGGGCGCATCGCGGTCGAGGGTCCTGGTGAACGACCTGCTCCGGTCGCCAGTTGGCTACGGTCTGGCCTGGGTGGGATGCCGCCTTCTCAGTCGGTCACCGGTCGTTCATCACGACGGACCGGTCTCCGTCCGGTCGGCGTTCCGGGTGGAGGAGGTCCGGGACCTCGCCCGTCGGGCCGGGCTGGAGCGGACTCGAATCGACCGACGATGGCCCTGGCGTTTCCTGCTCTCCTGGAGTCGCAAAGGCGGATGACCCTCACCTCAGACCCGACCACAGCCGCCCAACGTTCGGCCTGGGACGTCATCATCATCGGAGCCGGACCGGCTGGGGCGCTTGCGGCGCTTGGGTTAAGCCGGTCTGGGGCCTCCGTCCTCCTGGTCGAGAAGTACGATTTCCCGAGGGAGAAGGTCTGCGGCGGCTGCCTCAACGGCCGGGCGCTTGGGGTGCTGGAGTCGGTCGGGCTGGGGACTCTTGCCTTGCAGGCAGGGGGAACGCCGATCGAGTCGTTCCGTCTGGGGCAGGGGGGGCGCGAGTGGAACCTCAAGCTTCCCGCCGGAATGGCGGTCGCACGGGGATCATTCGACCAGGCGCTCGTTGGGGCCGCGATCGATTCCGGAACAAGCTTCCTGCCGAGGACCGAGGCGAGTGTGGCGAGCCCCTCGCTCGAGTTTCTGTGTGTCGAACTGGAAGGCGGGCGAGCTCGCCGGACCGTTGAGGCGCGAGTGGTCCTGCTCGCGACCGGACTCAGCAGTCGAGGGATTCCCGGATGGGCCCGGCCAGGCGCCAGGATCGCGCCAAGGTCCCGGATCGGGGCGGGCTGTTTCCTCGACGCGCCCTCTCCCGACTATCCCGGTGGAACCATCCACATGGCGGTCGGCCGTGACGGATACGTCGGGCTCATTCGGCTGGCCGATGGCCGGCTCCACGCGGCCGCGGCCATCGGACCGACCGCCCTGGACGGCGGAATCGGCCCCGGTCCGGTCGCCGATCGAATCGTGCGCGAAGCCGGGTTCCCGCCCCTTGGGGGCCTTCAGGACGCACGATGGAAGGGGACGGTGGCCCTCACCCGGCAGACTCGTCCACTTGGGGATCACCGGCTCCTCATCCTCGGCGATGCGGCCGGCTACGTGGAACCCTTTACTGGCGAGGGGATCGCCTGGGCGCTTGAATCGGGCCGCGCGATCGTCCCGGTCGTGCTCCGCGCCCTCGAACGCTGGGATCCCTCGCTGGTGGACCAGTGGGGTGAGATCCACCATCGGCTCGTCCGCCATCGGCAGTCGTTCTGCCGGGCCGCCGCCATCGTGCTGAGGAGGCCGGTGCTGGTCCGTGCCGCTTTCGGTGCCGCATCCTGGATTCCGGGTGCGACGGCGCAGGTCCTCCAGCGTATGAATACCTCACGTCCTCTGGTGGAAGCGAGCTGATCATGTCGGTTTCCGCAACGATCGTCGGGATCGGGACCGCGCTCCCGTCGCATCGGATTGATCGAGCCGACGCTGAGGTTTTCACCCAGGGATTCTGCTGCGAGACCGACGAGCAGCGTCGGACACTCTCGGCCCTCTTTCGTCGATCGGGCATCTCCTCCCGACGAAGCGTCCTGCTGGCCACTTCCGAGGGCGATCTGGCACTTCGACAGACCTTCTACGGCGCGACCAGCCCGACGACGGCCGAGCGGATGACCGCCTACGAAGAGCACGCCTGGCCGCTTGCTGTCTCGGCCGCGACGTCGGCCATCGACGACGGAGGGATCGGCCCCGATTGCCTGACCCATCTGGTAACGGTCTCTTGTAGCGGATTCTCGGCCCCCGGATTCGACCAAAAGCTCATCCGGACGATGAACCTGCCGTTGGGGATCGCGAGGACGCACCTGGGATTCATGGGCTGTCATGCGATGCTCAACGGGCTCCGCGTCGCGCGGGCGTTCGCCGGTTCCGACCCGTCGGCCTGCGTCCTGCTGGTCGCAGTCGAACTGTGCAGCCTGCATTATCAGTATGGTTGGCATCCCGAAAGGGTCGTCGCCAATGCCCTTTTTTCCGACGGCGCGGCCGCGATGGTGGTCCGACCGTCGACCGAGGTGCCGAGACCGGGCCATTCTCGCATCCTTGCCGACGGCAGCACGCTGATTCCCGAGTGCGCGGAAGCGATGTCGTGTCGGATCGCCGATCA
>DAIDJI010000270.1:3923-7242 GCA_027451455.1 Planctomycetales bacterium
ATCACGGCTTCACGATGACGCTCTCGTCCGAGGTCCCCGATCGGATCGCCGAGCATGTCCGGCCCTGGCTCGTCAACTGGCTTGGCCGCCACGGTCGATCGATCGAGTCGATCGGATCGTGGGCTGTCCATCCGGGAGGCCCTCGCATCCTTTCTACGTTCGCGGAGGCGGTTGGTCTTGATCGAGACAAGCTCGACGCGTCCTCAGCCATCCTGGCAGAATGCGGGAACATGTCGTCGCCGACGATCGCCTTCATCATCCGCCGGCTCCGAGACGCCGGCGCCCCTCGTCCCTGCCTGGCCATCGGCTTCGGGCCCGGTCTCGCCATCGAGGCGGTCCTTCTGGATTAACGGGCCCTTTGGTCCCGCACAGGAAGCGAAACGGCTCCCCTCGAGGGCGAAGGGAGCCGTTTTCAATGACCGGATTGTTCATCGTCGCGTTCGCGACGTCAGGGCGGCGTGAACTAGCGAGACCCTCGACTTCCGCCTCCTCCCATCATCTGCATCATACTCCCCATCATGCTGCCGTAGCCGCCGCCCTGGGAGTGCTCGCGCTTTTTCTTGCTGTCGGATTCGTGAAGTTCGTGTGTGTAATTGGACTCGATCTCCTTGCGGAACGGGTTGGCCAGGTCATCGGCCTCGCTGTGAACGATCATCGCCCCGTCGTGGCGGAGCAATGCAGCCAGCGCTGGCCGCTCGATCTTGGGACCGAGCATCCCGTTCGGTAAGTTTTGAAATCCACCGCCATCGATGTCGAGGACAATCTGGTGCGAGTTGAAATCGATCTGCTCGGTCTTGGTGCCCGACCCATCGGACTTGGGCACGGCCTCGCGGTCGATCTCGCCGATGATCTCACCAAGTCCGGCGTCGAACCGGGCAGGAACTGTCCATCCGTCGCCCGGGTTGAAGCGGACGACCTGGAAGAGGACGCGAGGTCCGGTCTTGACATTGAAGGGCAGGGCACGAACGGCGTACGGCTGGACGTCGGGCGGCATGGTCACGACGTCGGTCTCCTGGCTCCACGGGCCGAAGAGCTTCGTGTCCTTCCGATTGACGCCGGGGCCGACGTCGTCGCGGTTGTAGTTGGGATTCGCGACCACGATCCGGACGCGATAGCGATAGGTTTCGTCCGGCTGGACCGTGTAGTCGAGCGCCCGAATCATCACCTGCTTTTCTTCGGACTTCCAGAAGTTCCCGACCGACTCCGTATCACCCATTGGCATCCCCATGCCGGCGGAGCCGCTGCCCTGCATCATGCCCATCATCCCCATCCGACCCTTGCCCGACTGCATCATGCCTTCCATGTTCTGCTGATTGGCCTGCATCATCGCGGCCATGCTTCCGCTCCCCGCCATGCCCCCTGGACCGCCCATCCCCATTGCCATGGGGTTCTGAGTGTCCTGGGGGAGCTGACGCTTTTCCTTGGGGACGAGTTTGGCGACATGGACGCCCGAGTAAAGGCCCGCGGTGAGGAAGGGAAGGTGATCCACCAGGTTGTCGGGGAGCTTGTCCTCGGTGACCAGCTCCTCCTCCTCGTCGGTAATATTGTCGAGGACGGAGTAATTCTTCTCGATATCCACGTTCGCCCAGTCCGACCAGCTACCGTCGGGCTGTTGGGTCCTGCGCTGAAGGTCCAGCCGCAGATATTGCGGGTGCGCCACGGAGGGATTCTTCAAGGCCTTTCGATAGTTTTCGAGCAGCTTGCCGTGGTCGAGTACGCCGGTGATCACCACCCATCGATAGCCCTGAGTGACCTCCTTGTACGGTCCACCATCCTCCTCCTCCTCCTTCTTCTCGGCCTCGCTCGGCTCTTTATCGGGAACGGCGCCCGCGAGCGACTTGCTCAGGTTGCTGGCCAGTCGCTCCTGCTCGGCCTTGGCCTCGCGTTCGATTTCTTCCTTGCTCTTCTTACGCTTCTTCTTGGGCTGGCCCATCATACCGCCCATCATACCGCTGCCGCCCATGCCGCGACCCTTCTTGCGGACCTTCCCGTACTTCTGATGCGGCGCCTCCTTTTCCTCGCCCTCCTTGTAGGGGATCTTGTTCCCCTCGGCGTCCAGGGCGAAGACAAGCAGACCGCCGCGACCGGGGAAGGCGTAGAGCTCACTCGGAGCGATGAGCTCGGGGGTCTCTCGGATCAGGCCTGCGCCGGGTTCGGGGGTCACCCAGGTGCGCGCTGGCCGATACTGGTCGGCGACGAGCTTGATCTGGACCTGCTTTTCGACGGCGGCGGCGAAGTCGGTCGGCTCGATCTTGTCGACTTCCTCCAATCGCTTGATGATCGCGTCGCGCTCCTCTTTGCGATTGAGGTTCTGCTGCGCCTGCTCGGCCACCTTCTTCACCTGATCGGGGGTCGTCTCGATCCCCTTCTCCTGGATCGCCGCAGCGACGCAAACGAGAAACACAGTCATGGCGATTGCCACGCCGGCCTTCTCTCCGTGCCGCAGACCCACTTGCGCCATTTTCTCGACGATTGCGTTGGCATTGGCCATGAAGAGAATTCTCCCGTCTGAGACCTCAACATCGGTCGGACTGGATCGTTAGACCTGAGGATCGACCGTCGGGCATCGGCCGGCCCCCCGCTCGGAACCGGGGCGCCGGCTGATCCGGGATCGAAGGTTCACGGCTTCTTCGGAGTGGTTTCACCCGGCGCGGCCGGATTCGGGGCACCTGCCGCCGGCGCTGGTCCGGCGGGGTTACTGACCTTCGCCTCGGCTGGAGGCGGATTGGCGCCGGGAGTCGTTCCGGCCTTCTCGTCCGGCTTCGCGCCCGTCGCGCCCGCATTCGGCGCGGTCGTGGGGGCTGCCGGAGCAGGAGCCGAGGCCGCCGGTGTCGATCCGGCCGGAGCCGGAGCGGTCGCCACTGGAGCAGGAGCCGAGGCCGCCGGTGTCGATCCGGCCGGAGCCGGAGCGCTGGCCCCCGGTTCTCCAGAAGCCGCGGCAGGAGTCTCGGCAACGGCGCCCGCCTCACCGGGGCTCGGAGCCGCCTCAGGCTCGGCCGGAGGCGGATTGTAGAACCGAGCCTGTCCGTACACGGTCACCTGCACGATGTTGAAATACGGATCGAAGAGCGAGGGACCCTTGCGCTTCTCCAGTTCCTCGATCTCCTTCTTCCGTTCGGCAGCGGCATCACGTGCGCGGACGTCGACTTTCTTCTTTTCGGTCGCCGCTCCGCCGCCAAACATCGCGCCCGCCAAGGCACCGCCGCCCGCACCGATCCCGGCTCCCTCGGCCATCGTCGTCGGCCCGCCGCTGCCGGCGCGGAATACGTTAGGCTTCTTCCCGGGGGACGGCGCGTTAGCCAGTACCTGCCGGTAGTTG
>DAIDJI010000271.1 GCA_027451455.1 Planctomycetales bacterium
ATCTATGTACGGGTCCGGACTCCGGCTCATGGAATGCCTCCGGCTCCGGGTCAAGGATATCGACTTCGACCAGAGGCACATCATCGTCCGGGATGGAAAGGGGCGGAAAGACCGGGCCACGCTCCTGCCGTCCTCCCTGCTCGATCCGATCGGTCGACAGATTGAGCACGTCCGGGCCGTCCACCAGTCCGACCTCCGCGACGGTTTCGGCCGGGTCCACCTCCCGTTCGCCCTGGCCGCCAAGTATCCCGAGGCCGACCGCGAGCCGGGCTGGCAATACCTCTTCCCGTCGGGCCGGCGGGCCGTCGATCCCCGGACCGGAATCGTCCGCCGCCACCACCTCGACGAGTCCTCAATTCAGAAGTCGGTCAAGCGGGCAATCCGAGCCGCCGGTATCGTCAAGCACGCCAGTTGCCACACCTTCCGGCACAGCTTCGCCACCCACCTCCTCGAATCCGGCCAGGATATCCGGACCATCCAGGAATTGCTCGGCCACAAGGACGTACGCACCACCATGATCTACACCCACGTCCTGAAGGCCGGTCCACTCGGCGTCCGCAGCCCCCTCGACGTCTCCTAACTCAAGGACAAACGAAAGAACAGTCCTCGTTAGAGATAGAATAAGTGTCACTATATATCTACGGTTGTTTAAGTAATATCTTGCGGTCGTGAGTGTTCGATGTGTTCTCTATCGTTCCTTCTAGCGGGAAGACGGCCCGACCTTGGCATGGAATGGCGTTCGGTTCACCTCGATCGGGCCGTTTTGTCTGACTGTGGTCAGCGATCCTTTCAGAACCTTTGGCTGCGTCCGGGAATCTCCTGTGCAGGAGCCGGCTTCAGCCGGCGAACTTCGCATGATCAGGGCCTTCATATGGGGCGCGATCAGGGGCTCCTTCCTGCAAAATCACAGAGGGCGCCCCAGGCGATCCGATTCCTGGTCCGACGACCCCGGCCCCGGGATCAGGGCGCTACCAGGTTCTCCGTAACGATCCGACCCATGAGCCGATCGGAGAGAATCGGTGCAACGTCGGCCCATCCGATGATCCCGACCAGCCGCCCGTTCGGATCCACGACCAGAACCCGCCGGACTTCCTTCGTCCGAAGGACCTCGCAGACCCTCGCCAGACTGTCGGTTGGGGAAACAGTGATCACCTCCGACTTCATCACCTGGCTGACCGGGTGCCCGATCGCGTCGGGGAATTCCGCGAGTGAGAGGGCGACGTCCCGGTCGGTGAGGATGCCGACCGGCCGCCCTTCTTGCAGGATCGGGACAGCGCCGCAGTTGGCGTCGCGGAAGATCATGACCGCTTCAAGCACCGAGCTGAAGACCGAGCAGGTCAGCGGGGCTGTTGTCATCACGTCGGCTGCGGTGAGGCCCTCCAGGCCCAGAGATTCGTCGCGCTCCGCCATCGCCTTCGACTCCTGATCCCGCCCGGGATCGATCGTCCGCTCCGGTCGTCCCGATCGCCGGCATCCGGGCGAAACCTCGGGACGGACATGACCGGACGGACGCTCACGACCCTCTGCACACGGTATGCCGGTAATCCTGGTCCGGATCGCGGCTGGTCGGCATCGCGGTTGCATGGTCTGGAATCTGTGGGGTATCCGGGGGCGTCGACCCGGGTCGCCCGTCGACTTCTGAAGAAACCAACACGGCCGGCGCAGCGGCTGCGTCCCGACGCGACCGCGACCTCGCGACCAGTCTGGGCGCCCGCCGTGCTCGAAGGAGACCTTCGCGATGTCGACCGCTTACGAATGGCCGCGAGACATGGCCCACGAGACCCATCACGGCCCGGAAGAAAACTGGATGGAAAACACCGTCCGCTCGGTGACGGATTCGGTCGAAGATTACGCCCGTCGCGAGCCTTTGAAGTTTGCCGCCTGGGTCTTCGGGATCGGTTTCCTCATGGGATGGCGGATGAAACCCTGGTGATTCAATCGTGGGATCGATCCACCGGGCTCGTTCCAAAGGGCTCGCGCAGCGCGAATCAAGAGGGCGCCGCGCGAGCCCGGTCTGTTTCGGGCGGAGGGCGAGCGACCATGTCGACGACGAAGCGACGGCTCTGGGCGGCGTTCCATCTGGGCGGCCTTTCGACCCGAGAGGTGGCGAGCCAGACCTGGAGCCGAATCAACGAGCATGAGATTCTCACGCGCGCCGCGGCGATCACGTTCTACGCGATCGCGGCGCTGGTCCCGTTCCTGGCACTGGTGATCACGCTGACGGCCTACCTGCTCCCACCGCCGGTGCGCGAGGCCGTCAGCGGGACCTCTCGCACCGTCGGGCCGATGGACGAGTTGCTCGCGGTCCTGCCTGGCGATGCCGCCTCGCTCGTCGCCCGCGAGATCCAGACGCTCCAGGATCGCCCGCCCACGGGGCTGATCTCGTTCGGGCTGATCGCCACACTCTGGCTGAGCGCCAGCGTGTTCGTCGGGGTGATGGATGCGATGAACGTGATCATGGGCGTGCGCGAGGGCCGGCCCTGGTGGAAGCAGCGGCTCCAGGGGGCGCTGATGGCTGTGAGCCAGGGCGCGATCCTGATCGTGGTTTTCGTGACGGTTCTCGCCTGGCGGCAGATCCTTCGATATCTCGGGATCGACACAACCACCGCGATCCTCGTGACGATCGCCCACGGCGTCCTGGTCTACGCGGTCTTCCTGCTCAGCTTCGCGATGGCCCTCTACCTCGCCCCCGATGCCGACCAGTGCTGGGAGTGGATCACTCCCGGGAGCCTGCTCGGGTCGGTGGTGCTGCTGGTCGTGAGCGTCGCGTTCCGGGTCTACGTGCAGGACTGGGGGAACTACGGGGCGACCTATGGGTCGCTGGCCGGGATCGTGATTCTCATGAGCTGGGCCTGGCTCTGCGCCCTGACACTGTTAACCGCGGCCGAGGTGAACCAGGTGATCAAGGACGCCACACCTTTAGGCGACGGCTGCGGTCCGGCGACCGAGCACCGCAAGAAGGTGACGTCGACGCCGCCCCGGGCGGGCACGACCATCGGCGATGCCTGATCCACAAGCCTGCGACCCCTCCCCCCATTACGGACCGGGATCGATGGCCGCGCCCGGAGGATTTGCAGCGTCGGCCGTACCCTCTCTTCCGGGTCGGAGACGGCCGACGAGTTGAGCCCTCACGACGAGTCTCGCTCGCCGCCGGTGCTCGGCTGTCCCCGGCACGGACACAAACCGTCGCCCGTTCCTCAACCGACCCGGGCGCGCCGGCGACGATCGACGGTCGATCGGCCGCACGAATACACACTCTCAATTTGTAGTAATCAGTAATTCAGAATAGGACAACAGTCGCGTTCATTCGTGGGATGGGGCCTGCCTCCGTCCCGAGCGGCCGGGGCCCCGGACGAGAGCCCCGAGATTTTGCATGAGGATACGACGGAATCCTCTCGGTTCGGGCCACACTTTGGCACCAGGTTTGCGATTATAAAAGTGTGTCTGGAAAATACCGGCGAGGCGGCCTCGCCGATGTCCGAACAACGCCTGCTGATAAAGGAGCATTCCGATGCTGAGCTGGGCCATTACGTTTCTGGTGATCGCCCTGATCGCCGGCGTGCTGGGCTTCGGTGGAATTGCCGGAACGGCGTCTTCCATCGCTCAGATTCTGTTCTTCCTGTTCCTTGTGCTGTTCGTGGTCTCGCTGATCTTCGGACGGACGCGGACACCGGTCGTTTAGTCCCGTGGAGTCCCACGAGGTCCAATAATCGCGGTCCCTGCCGCTCAGCTTGCGGCCGGGACGATCGAGGAGCCTCTCCTCAATCTCAAATCGACCGGTCCGGCCGGCGCTCGATCGAGTCGCGGGCCGGCCTCGTGGGCGGGCGAGGGGAACCCGTCCAGCAGTCCGCCTGGTCGCCCGCAGGGCGGCCGGCATCGAACGGCAGGCCGCCCGATTTTCTTGACGCGGCCGATATCCTCACGCCATCCCCACGATTCCCGATAAATGAATCGATCGACCCGGAAGCCGGGCGGCTTTCCCGCGAACGATCGGCGCTGATCTCAGGATCAGCCCGATGGTCAAGTCGGGCAGGGCCGCCCGGCTCCTTTCGTACGCTCAACGAACTGCGGCCCAGGTTGGCCCTGGCTCCATCGATGAAGAGTGAGCCCGCCTCCTCGGCGACGACGGGCTCGCCACGTCCAGAATCCTCCCCGAATCCCTTTTGCCCCGGACCGGCCATCTCGCGGTCTGAACTTTCTGCCGACCAGGCGACCGGCCTGATGACAGGTGGACTCTCCGTCGTTATGATGGGGGAGAGCTGTTACCCGAGGAGGGTCATGGTCGTCCTGCGCGACCGGCCCGGACCGGTGTCGTCCGGTCCAATGACGGGGGCGGCTCGCGACGAGGGATGGGGGGCCGCGACGGCGGCCGGCTCTGCGATCGGGCCGCCCCCGCGACCGTCCCCGGCCGGCCCGCGCCCCGGCCGCCGTGCCCACGACCCTCACGGGCGCTCTGATGAGGATCACGATCGATGGCTACCGCGACGACGAACGGACGAATCTCCCAGGTGATCGGCTCGACCTTCGACGCCGAATTCGATGAAGGTCACCTGCCGAACATCTACAATGCGTTGAAGGTCGAAGGCAACGTCAAGGGAGTCAAGATCGACCTGACCGGCGAGGTTCAGCAGCACCTAGGCGGCAACCGCGTCCGTTGCGTCGCCCTCGGCTCGACCGACGGACTGGTCCGCGGGATGTCGGTTGCGGACACTGGCGCACCAGTCAGCGTTCCGGTTGGCCGCGAATCACTGGGCCGCGTCTTCAACCTCCTTGGCAACCCGATCGATGGGCGAGGGCCGGTCCAGGCTTCCGAGCGTTGGCCGATCCACCGCGAGCCCCCCGCCTTCGACGACCTCTCACCCAAGACCGAGCAGTTCGAAACCGGCATCAAGGTTGTCGACCTTCTGACCCCGTTTGTCCGCGGCGGTAAGATCGGCCTCTTCGGTGGCGCCGGGCTGGGCAAGACGGTTATCCTCACCGAGCTGATCGCCCGAATCGCATCGGTCCACAGCGGTTTCTCGGTTTTTGCTGGCGTCGGCGAGCGCACCCGAGAAGGGAACGACCTCTGGCTCGAAATGCAGGAGGCCAAGGTCGGTAGCACGGGCAAGTCGGTCATCGACAGTACGGTGATGTACTTCGGCCAGATGAACGAGCCCCCCGGCGCCCGGCTTCGCGTCGCTCTCTCGGCGCTGACCACCGCGGAGTGGTTCCGCGACGCCACCGGAGCCGATACGCTCCTCTTCATCGATAACATTTTCCGGTTCAGCCAGGCCGGCTCGGAGGTCTCGGCGCTGCTGGGCCGGATGCCGTCGAACGTCGGCTACCAGCCGACCCTCGCCACCGAGATGGGTGCGCTCCAGGAACGGATCACCTCCACCAAGAAGGGGGCCATCACCTCCGTGCAGGCGGTCTACGTCCCGGCCGACGACATGACGGACCCGGCGCCGGCGACGACCTTCGGGTTCCTGGACGCCTTCATCGTCCTCTCGCGGTCGATCTCCGAGAAGGGGATTTACCCGGCCATCGACCCGCTTGGCTCCAACTCACGAATCCTCGATCCACAGTACGTCGGCCAGGAGCATTACGACGTCGCCCGTCGCGTTCAGACCATTCTCCAGCGGTACAAGGAACTCCGCGACATCATCGCGATCCTCGGCGTGGATGAACTCTCTGAGGACGACAAGATGATCGTCCACCGCGCCCGCCGGATCGAGCGGTTCCTCTCGCAGCCGTTCTTCGTCGCCGAGCCGTTCACCAACAAGCCCGGGCAGTACACCAAACTCCCTGACACGATCCGCAGCTTCAAGGAAATCTGCGAAGGGAAGTGGGACCACCTCCCCGAGGGCGCGTTCATGTACGTGGGTGCCATCGAGCAGGCCGAGGAGCAGGCCAGGAAGATGAGCGCCTGATCCCGGATTCCCCATCCACCGCGGAGACACCGGGCCCCTTTCAGGGACTCTGCGTCTCCGTGGTCCCCTTCGATTTCCCAGGTAGATACGATGGCGACTCACAGCGAGACAATTGGCGAGGAGAAGGTCGGCAAGGCCAAGGCGGGCGACAACGCCCTCCATTGCATCGTCGTGACGCCTGAGCGGACCTGGCTCGACGAGGTGGTGGATTCGGTCGTGCTACCGGCGTTTGATGGTGAGGTCGGCGTCCTTCGGGGCCACTCGCCGATGATCGCCCGGCTCGGCCACGGCGAGCTCCGGACGAAGTTGGGCGGGACAGTCCAGCGCTACTTCGTCGATGGCGGCTTCGCACAGGTCCGCGACGATGTGGTCACGATCCTGACCCACCGCGCCATTCCGGCCGATCAGGTCGACACCGCGACGGCGAACAAGGATCTTGAGCGGGCCGAGGATTTGCCCTCAACTTCCGAGCACGAGTTCGAGGTACGCGAGCGGGCTTTCGCTCGTGCCCGAGGGATGATCCGGGTCGCTCGCTCGAAGCGCTGAGGCCCGGTCATTGGACCTTGAAGAAGCCCAGATCGCGAAAAAGCGTACGGATGATCCATTCCTCACCGTTCCAGGCGTGGTGATGAACCGTCACGTCCGGGCCGTCGAGGTCGATCTCCAGGAAACCGGGGAGTGTCCGTCCCGTCCGGTGCGTCAGGAGAGGAGCCCCGCCGTTCAGGCAGAGCTGGTCCGGCACCTCACCAGGCCGATGCGCCCAGGCAGCATGGACATGACCGCAGCAATACAGGTGCGGGCCGATCTCGGCGAGCCAGGCCCGTACCTCCTCGGCGTTGATCATCCGCTTGCCGGCCAACTCGCGACGGTGATCGTCGGGAACGGCCACCGGGTAGTGGCACGCCACAATCAGGCGGTCGAATCGGGCCCGCGCTGATTCGGCTAAAACACGCGCTGCGTCAAGCTGAGCCGACGGGAGTCTGCCCCGCGCCGTGACGGCGGCCCGGGTCGGGTCGAGACCAAGGATCGCTGTCCGGTCCCCGATCGGGCGAAGCCACGGGTAACGATCGGCCGGGGCGAAATCGCCGAGGAACCGCTCGAATCGCCGGCTTCGATGGGACCACCACGTGTATCGGTCGTGGTTTCCCGGCAAGATCGTGATCCGGCCCGGATCGCCCAGCGGCTCAATGAGACCTCGAAGCGCCGCTCGAAACTCATCGGGCAAGGCCGTGGTGGTGAGGTCGCCAGTGATCAGAATGTGGTCGGGATCGAGCGATCGTATCCGGTCGACCAGCCTTGGGACGCCCGCCAACTCGAATCGACGGGCCCGCC
>DAIDJI010000272.1 GCA_027451455.1 Planctomycetales bacterium
CGCCACCAGATCGGTGGCGCCATCGCGGGGCGGCGGGGCGTCGGGCCGGAGCTTCAGCCGGGCGATCAGGTCGAGGTAGCGTTTCTTGCCCTGGGGCGGACCCGTGAACAATTCCTTGTCCACCCAGTCGATCCCCGTGAACGCAAACCGGGCTGCCCAGGTCGGGAAGAAGCAGAGGAAAAAGGCTTCAAAGAACTCCTTCAGGAGCACCTTGAGACGCTGATCGTGATCCTGAGTGTCGGGCGGCGGCATGATCGAGATCCTCTACTGAGGCCCCGGACCCGAATCGGCGGGACGGACGGATGAGGATTCTGTCGATAATCGACCGACTCCCGATCGCGTGGACAATCTCGCTAATCGGCTTCGGGCTGATCGACCCACGACTTTCGGACGAACGACGACACCGCCTTGGCGTCGGCGGGCAGGAACGGGAAGAGACGCGCGCGGGTCGGAGCGTCGAGCGGGGCGCCGTATTCGGAGACCTCGAACGCCTCGATCAGCCGGACACCCGCCCCTCGGGCCTCGCCGTAGGTCGCGACGATCCGGTCGCGGTATCGGTCGGCGAGCGGGGCGATCCGGTCGCGGAGCCGGGCTGAGAGCCAGGCGAGCCGCTCGTCGTCGCCCTCGGGGACGTCCCCGGGAAGCCCGGCATTGTACGGGAGCCATTCGTAGAACTGCGAGGCGTGCTGGTGGAGCATCCGGACGATTGTCTCAAACCGGTCGCCGATATCCACCACGACGTCGGGCTCGAACCGGCAGGGTCGCGTGAAGCTATCCGAGAACGAAAGAATCACCGGACAGGCGGCCAGGTGCGGGACGTCCGGACAAACGGCCGGGACGGTGAGCAGGTACGAGGCATCCTGGACGAGCAGCCCGGTCGATCGATGGTCGGGGTGGTAGTCGTTGGTCCGATGGGTGACGATCAGGTCGGGCCGATCCGACCGGATCAGGCGGATCAGCTCGTGCCGGTATTCGAGGCGAGTGTCGAGCTCGCCGTCGGGGTGGTCGAGGACGTCGTAAGCCGCCCCGATGACGGCCCCAGCGGCGCGGGCCTCGGCCCGCCTGCGCTCAGCCATCGCCGGTCCGGGGTTCAAATGATGACCGGCCCGGCCGTCGGTCATGCTGACGAACCGGACGACGTATCCGGCCTCGGCCCAGAGGGCGGCCGTCCCACCGGCCTTGATGTCGCCGTCGTCGGGGTGGGCGCCGATGATGAGGATGCGTGAGGGTTGTTCGCTCATAGGTTTCCGAGGATTACAGAACAGGTCGGACGCGAAGGGGGTGCCGTCCCTATCGACACCTGCCGAAGGAACCTATGACAACCGTAAGTATTCAACGTGTCCCATTTTAGCATGACATTTTCGCACGTCCATGTCACATTTTCGCATGTCTCGGGAATTGTGGACGAACCGGGGCCGTGTAACTCATGGGAATGCGTCTACTCGAGGCCAAGGTCGGCGTGAGTGCCGGTCCGGCCCAGGATCAGCGTGTCACCATCCCGCCTGTAGATCAGGACCCAATCCGGCTCGACGTGGCAATCTCGCCAGCCCTTCCAATCGCCGGTCAGGGCATGGTCCCTCTGCTTCGGGTCGAGGGAACGATGGTGGCACAGCGCCTCGATGATCGCGCGAAGGTTAACCGTATCCTTACCGCGCTTCTTCTGACGCTCGACATCCTGCTTGAACTTGGTGGTCGGCTTCGGGTCGAGGGGCGGTGGAGGCGGGGGCGGTTCTGGCTCGGGGGCCGGGGTCTTCTTCGACTTGCGCTTGGCCACGTCAGATATCCAGGTCCTCGAACATCGCTTCCAAACTCGGGTAGTGAAGCAGGTTCTTGCCGGCCTCGGCGTCGCGCAGGACCTGGGCGGTCTCCGCGTTGACGGTGGTGCCTTTCCGGGATCGGGGTCGCTTCTTGGCCCCAGTCGCGGGCTTGTCCTGGATGGACGCCGCTGATCCGTTCGCCGCCTTCTTCTTCGGAGGAGCCTTCTTCGCCGAGGGCTTCTCGCTCTCCGACTTCCTGGGCGTCAACCTGGTTGCCATGGCTCGTCCCCTTTCCGCGTTGTGGAGTCCGCGATGGCCCGCCAGTTCCATCTTATCCGTTTCGGCGACTCTCTCAATCGAAAGAGATGCAGCGGATCATCGACCGAGACGCGACCAGCGGTTGAGGCGATTCGACGTCTGGACGCTAAAGCGGTTAGCCATCTTGCTCGATAAGCACCTTTCCGACAACCTCGGGAGTGGCTAAGGCTGTCTGAACGTCGAGCTGGGGAAACGCTTCGGCGTTCACGCGGAGATGATGGACCTCGATAAATCAGAGTTGCTCGCCGAGATGGTCCGCGCTCATTGTCGGCGGTTCGTTGTTCACGATCACGGCCGCGAGCCGGCCGAAGGGCAGGGGGAGGTCGGGGTGGTGTGAAACATGGCCGGCACGGTGATCTTCACCGGCGGAATCTTGCAGCTATGAGCAGTGGGGAATCATTGATCCCGGAGACGATCGATCAGCGCCGCGACTTCGGCGGGCGGCGACTCCTCGGGTCGATCGTCGGACGGACAGAACTTCAGCCAGACGCCGAGCATCCTCGGGCCCTTCGGTTCGTCGCCCGGCCGGATCAGATAGGCCGGTCGCCTCAACGGCTCGCCCTCTCCGCCAAGGACGACGAGCCGGACGCCCGATGAGTCAATCAAGGTGTCCATCGCGTTTGAAATCGCCACGGTATCCCCTTCGCGGTCGGACATCCGATGACCGGCAAGTATGTTCGGTTGCTCGACGATTGCGGGTTCCGCCGAGGTCGCGACCTGGCCGGCCCTGTCCGGAGCCCGTTTTAAGAAGGGACCACCGCCTCGACGGTCGCCGCGGAGATCCTCGACCGGAACCTGCCCCGGGTCAAGATCACGGCCGATGATTGAGCCTGGCCAGCGCACGTAGGGCAACCCAGGCTTCTACTCTCCCTATAACAAAATGTTGTATTTAACGTCGGTTTGTTGTACAAGAGGAGGTGGATCGAACGCATACCGCTGCTCATCCCGTTGGCGATGAACCTCTCGACGAGCGGAAAACGACGTGGGCTTCAAGCAGGATCGATCGACCGAATCCGGGCAGATTGGCTCGCATCTCACCGCGGCTCGCCTCCAGAGGGGATTGAGCCAGTCGGAGCTTGCCGCGCTCTGCGGCTTATCCCAGGCCCAGATTTCCTATTTCGAACTCGGTCGGCGCCGTCCGACGCTCGACCAGCTCGTCCACATGGCCAGGTCCCTGGACGTCTCGCTCGAGAAGCTCATCGCTGGTTCGGATCGGCCGGGCGACCGATTGAGCGACATCGCCATCGAGTTACGGCACCTGGGCCTGATCGATCTCTGGGTCAAGGATCCCGTCGTGCCCGGCGCCTTCCGTCGGCCTGAGGAAGTCATCGCACGGGCGGTCTCGGGCCGGGAGCCGGATCCTCGGATCCTCGAGGCGATCCCGGCCCTCCTCGCCTGGAACCGGATCAACCCCATCCTGCTCCGGGCCTATGGCCAAACGACCCGGCCGCGCGTGACGCGACGGCTGGCCTGGTTGGCGGACATTGCATTGGCTGTCGAACGACGGGGAGGGTTCCCCGGGGGATGCCGGAAGGAGTCACTCGCTCGCTTCGCAGAGAGGATCCCCGCTCCTCCTCCGGGCTCGGAAACCTGGGACAGTCTCGGCCGCCCGATGGCCGACACTCCGGCCTCGCCCATCTGGAAGCGATGGCGGATCAACTATGACGCGGATCTGTCGCAGTTCGAGCAGCGGGCTCGGCATCTGGACGAGCTCCGGAAGGAGAGAAGGAGCCACCTCCGCAGCCGCATCGCCCGGTTATCGCATGATGGCGAGATCGGCCGATTGAGACGATCCGGGCCCGAAAACGCGGCCGAAGGTCCGTCCGAAATGGCGGATCGATCCGTCTCCCGGCCGGACGCCGAATCGGGCCGCAGGCCATCGGGCAGGGGGCGCCGCGATGGGGAGTGACGAGATCCTCCGCTTCCTCCAGGCCATCACATGCCGTCCGCCCTTCGCGGCCGGCTCGGAGCGGGCCGCTGCGCTCGCCGTCCGCTCCCGGATGCGTGTACGGTGACTTCCTACCGATCGTCTTGATGACCTCGGCAACGGTGTCCTTCTGCAACCGCAGATGGCCACAAGCTGACCTTGCCGGAAAATTCGGTTCAAGCAGCCCTGTCGGTCGCACCGATAACAGGGAAGGCGGAGACATTCCCCGCGCCTTTGGCAGCGATCGTGCGTGTCACGATCCGGGCCGAGGACGCGAGCGAGGAGGTCGGGATGGCGGATCGGATCTTCATCATCGGGCACTCCGCGGTCACCTGCCTGGGTCGCGACATGGACGCGACCTGGCGCGGGCTGGTCGAGGGCCGGTCGGGGATCCGTCGCCACGAGGCGCTGTCGTCCGATTCGTATCTCCAGGACATCGGCGGGATTGTGGACGATTTCGGCCCGGGGACCGAGTCGGAGGATCCCTCCATCGCGAAGCTCTCGGCGCGGTTCCTCCACCTCGGGATGGCCGCGGCGCGGGCGGCCTGGGCCGATGCGAAGCTCGACCGACCCGAAACGGGGCTCGACCCGCATCGGGCCGCGATCGTTTTTGGGTCGGCCTTCGGCGGGCTCGACCTGCTGGAGGTCGAGCAGGCGAAGATGGCCCGTCGCAAGAGTCTGGCCGTTAGCCCGTATCTCGTCCCGGCGATGATCATCAACCAGACAGCCGGGCAGATCGCCCAGGCACTCGGGATCTACGGCCCGGGCGCCGCTCCGGCGAACGCCTGTGCCTCGGGCGGCCACGCCGTCGTGCTCGGGGCGATGTTCCTCCGGGCCGGCGAGGCCGATCTGGCGGTCTGCGGGGCCTCGGAAAGTGCCTTCACGCCGGCGGTCGTCAACGGGTTCGCCACGATGAAGGCCCTCCTCGGCAAGAGGGCCGGCGACCGGTCCGAGGCCGATCCCTCGCAGGCAAGTCGGCCGTTCAGCGGCGACCGCGCCGGGTTCGTTCTGGCCGAGGGCGCCGGGGCGATGGTCCTGGCGACCGAGGCGGCCGTGGAACGGCTCGGATTGGAGCCCCAGGCCGAACTCGTCGCCTGGGTGACCAATCACGACGGCCACCACATGGCGATGCCCTGCCGCGACCGGATCGCCCGGTGTCTGACCGAGGTTCTGCGTCGAGGCGGGCTTGATCCATCGGACATCGATTATTACAACGCCCACGGCACCAGCACGGTGTTGAACGACAAGGTGGAGACCGAGGTCTTGAAGGAGGTCTTCGGTGCGTCGGCCTCTCGGCTGCCGATCAGCTCGATCAAGGGGGCGCTGGGGCATAGCCTCGGGGCGGCCTCGGCGATCGAGGCGGCGGTCTCGGTCCGGGCGTTGCGGGAGCAGGTCATCCCGCCGACGATCAACCATCGCCCCGACCCCGAACTCGACCTGGATTACGTCCCCGACCGGGCCCGCCCCGCCCGGCTGGATCGCGTGCTTTCCGCATCCTTCGGGTTCGGAGGCACCAACAACGCCCTGGTTCTCAGGAGGATCTCCGCATGACACCGACCCTCACCGCACCGAAACTGTTCGACGAGGTGGTCGACGTCATCCGCAAGGCGGCCAAGATCCCCGCGCGCGTGCCAATTGGGCCGGAGACGCGGTTGGTCGAGGACCTGGCGATCGACTCGCTGGACCTGGTCGGGCTGATCCTCCAGCTTCAGGATGAATTTGACGTTGTCATCGAGGAGGATGATGTGCCAAACTTGTGCCGCGTTGCCGACCTGGCGGCGTATCTGGCCGATCGAAGGGAATCGAACGGCCAGCCGGCTTGAGGTCCGACCGTCCCGTCGCGGTGGGGGCCATGCCCGGGGATGATCGGCCGAGAACGTACCGTCCGGGATCGGGCGTGAGGGAGTCGTCGATGGAACGACGAGGGCTCAACATCCGCAAGGGCTTCCTGCGGTTCTGGCTGCCGATGATCCGGGCGTTCCCGTTGCCGCTGGCCTCGCGGTTTCTCTCGGGGTTCGGCCGAATGGAGTACCGGCTCTCGGGCCGGCTCCGGGGCGAGTTCCGCCAGGCGGTCGAGCGGGGCCAGGAGACGCTCGGATGCCGGTGGGACGTCCACGGCGTCAGCCGGGAGCTGGCGGGGAACCACGTCCTCTGGCGGACGCGGGACCTGCTGCTCGACGGCGTGAAGGATGACCGGGCGCGGGCGATGTTTACCGTCGAGGGGCGTGAGCATCTCGACGCGGCGCTCGGCGAGGGCCGTGGCTGCCTGATGCTGGCGAGCCACTTCGGCGCCCACCTGCTACCGGCGCACTGGCTGTTTCGGCAGGGGCTCCCGGTCCGCTTCTACATGGAGCGCCCTCGGCACATCTCGCGCTACTTGCAGCGTCATTTCGAGACGGATGGCCCGCTCGGTCAGGACAAGCTCTTCATCTCGCGGAAGGGCGCGGCGGCCGATTCGGCCAGTTCGATCCTCCGCGCGGCGAGAGCGATCAAGGCGGGGATGATCCTGTATCTGGCGGGCGACGTCCGATGGACGGGCCAGCTCACCGAGTCGGCGACCTTCCTCGGTCGCGAAATGCGGTTCTCGACGACGTGGGTTGTCCTGGCCGCGATGACCGGGACGCCCGTGGTCATGGTCTTCTGCCGGATGGAGCCCGATGGTCGATACCACGTCGAGTTCCGCCCGGCGTTCCACGTCCCGAGAGACGCCGCCGAGAAGGGCGAAACCGGGCTCTGGGTGAAGCACTTCCTGGAGGTGCTGGAGGAGCAGGTCCGCCGATATCCCGAGAACAGCAACGATTACTTCTTCTGGAGCGAGATGGAGAAGCAGTTGGCCTAGGTCTCGTCGAGCGGGGCCTTTCGTAGGTCAGGCTTTCCCGCCTGACCCGTTTCAAGCCGGTCCGGCTGGAAAGCCGGACCTCCTCTTGCTGCCGGGTGGAAGGCAATGCTCCGACGACAATGGCCCTGGCTGGTCCTGGTGGCCATGACCTTGATCCCGGCGGTCTGGCACGTCCTGGACTTCGACGAGGACATCGACCCCGAGTTCCCGAAAGTGGAGCGTCCGGCGTTTAGCCCGCTCCCTCCGGCGGCGTACCGGCTGGCCAATCTCGGACTGCTGGAGCCGCTGGATGCGACGAAGGTGCCGAACCTCGCGCATGTGGAGCCAGTGCTGCGGTCGAAATTCTTCGCGCCGCACATCTACAGCGCCCAAATC
>DAIDJI010000273.1 GCA_027451455.1 Planctomycetales bacterium
GCCCGCGAGCAGCGGCCTGATGTGATGCTCCTGGACCTGATGCTTCCGGATATCAACGGCTTCGACGTCTGTCGACGGCTACGGACGGATCCGGAGACGCGACTGATCCCCGTTGTGATGCTCACGGCTCTCAACGACGTGCAGCACCGCGTCCACGGTTTCCGCGTCGGTGCCAATGCCTATGTGACCAAGCCGTATGATGTCGAGGACCTTTTTGAGGCGATCACCGCGGCCCGATCCTGGCGAGCGAGCATGGAGCAACGCTCGCTTCAGGGTGAGATCCACGTCGAGCTGAACAGCGAGATCACCCTGCTCAAGGACCTGAACGACTTCCTGATGCTCGTCTGCCAGTCGACGCCGATGCAGCAGGATCAGGTCATCCAGATCCGCCAGGCGGTGATGGAGATGGCCCATAACGCGATTGAATGGGGAAATCGCCACCAGAGCGACCGGTTGGTTGCAATCACCTATCGGATTCACGAGGATCACCTGGAGATCGTCATCCAGGATCAGGGTCCCGGCTTCGATCGGTCTCAGCTTCCCCATGCGGCGGTCCCCGACGACCCGTTCTCGCATCTCGACGTCCGAGAAAAGCTGGGCCTGCGCGCCGGAGGTTTCGGGCTTCTCATTTGCCAGGGGATGGTCGACGAGATGTACTACAACGACCTCGGCAATGAGGTGACGCTCATCAAGCGATTTCCCACGGAAGCCGCAGCATCGATCGTCGTCGAGTAGCGCCTTTCCGCCCTTCGTTTATCCGGCGCATCGCGGCGAAAGTTCGCCGATCATCCCTCCACGGGACTCATCCCGGGGTGGTGCTCGTTGGGATCGGTCCTTGGCTTCGCGCAGGATGGTGTCTTATACTACAGGTGGCATGAGCATTTCTGGTCGAATCCTGTCGTACTTTCCAAAAAACACGTGAGAAGGATGTCGATGCCGGAACTCAGCGAAATAGCAAGGATACTGCCGCCACCGATCCGTGACCCCATTCGATCGATCTGGAGGAAGTTCCGGGGCAATCCCGAGCTGAACTTCCTGCGATTACTGTCCGTCCCAGATCGTCTCGCGTTGGACGTGGGAGCCAATAGCGGCGACTATGCCGCCTTCCTGGTTCGTCACAACCGGGGCTGTATGGCTTTCGAGCCGAATCCCCGGATGGTTCGCGCCATCGAGGCGAAGCACGGCCATCTGGGATTCCGTACCGAGAACTGCGCCATCTCCGATCGCGAGGAGGAAGTGGAGTTCAGGATCCCGGTCATCGATGGGGAGGAATGCTTCGAGCTGGGCACCATCGAAGCGCAAAACAAGGTCGCTAGCCTCTCGGTCCGGAGCTACAAGGTTCCTTGCCGTCGGCTCGACGACTTCGGATTGGGGCCCGTCGGTGTCGTGAAAATTGATGTCGAGGGCCATGAACTCGCTGTACTTCGTGGTGCCGAGTCGCTCATCGAGCGGGACAGGCCGAACCTCTTCATTGAGGCCGAGGATCGGCACCGACCTGGAGCGGTCGCCTCCATCCGCGAGTTCCTGGAACATCGGGGCTACCGCGGGTTCATGCTCTGGCGGCGTCGTGTGCGACCGATCGAGGAATTCGACCCGGCCTTCCACCAGAATCCATCAGCCATTCTCGGGATCGTAGTCGTCGAAGTGCAGAACTACGTCAATAACTTTGCCTTCGTCCACGACGCGGCTCTGGCCGATCGTATTGCCAAGATGGCACGCCGAGGACGGTCGCTCTGAGGCGAGTCGAAGGTCGGCCAGCCGGCCGATTCTTTTCGATAGACTCGCGAAGTCCCAGGAATGGAAGCGGGATTACCCTTCCTTCATCCCCGAGCCCTGGCGACTCTCGATATAGTCGCGCAGGTAACGGTGGAAGGTGGGTAGGCCGTTCTCGTCCCAGGTTTGCTCGATCTCTTCCTTGATCCGCTGATTCTCGGCCTGGAGATCCCGGAAGGCCTGGGCATCCGCCTCGCTTAAGGCCACACCAGCGACCTGGTCGTGAGTGTTGACCGAGAGCATGAAACCGGCCGCATTGGGCCAGGGCTGGATCTGCAACTTCATGTGCGGATACCGGTGGTTCCCCAGCCGGAGCGCATAGACGCGTGACGATGGCCCGGCGGCCTTGCCCGCCCTTTCAAAGGGCGGACGCTCGAGCAACTCGGGAGGCGGCACATCCTCCCTCCAGTCGAGACGACGTCGAGCGGCCTCGGGGACCTCGCCCGACGGGTAGGCCCGACCGAGGTAAAGCCCGACGGCCCGCCGTAACAGATCAATACGAAGGCCCGGCACCCCGTCCGGGCCCGCAGCCGTGGTCGGCTCCATGAACCTTCCCCTGGATGAGACCCGAGGCGAACCCGAGCGTTCGGAGGCGATCTCCCGAACGCTACCGCAAAATGACCGTGGTTTCCATTGACCCGCCCTCTCCATCATACCCCGGACCCACCCGCCTGAGGGGAGGCTCCATCCCAGGGATCGCGACTTGCGACACAGAAATGCTGACCCATGCCCCGTTCTGCCATGACCTTGGGGAAATGGCGATTCGCTCCGCGACGCACCGTCTCAACGACTTGACGCCAATTTCAGGGGACGCGACATCCCTCCTGAAGGCGTTCCCAGATCCACTTTTCGGAATTCCACTTCCCTCTTGCTTCATGCTTGCTGGCCTGCTAGACTCCCCCGCTATCGATGAGGGGATGCGACCGCATCCTCTCCGGTCATCGTCTTGAAACATCAATGGCTCCAGGATCACAATCGCGATCGGGTACAGGTTTTGCATGCTATTATTGAATGGAGATGGTCTCCGACTTCGAAGGAATTCGCGGCCTGACCTTGGACGCCCTGTCGCATCGGCGCATTGATTCTCGATCGGAAGAAGAAGGGGTTCTCCTCCGAATCGATTCGGATCTGCCATCATCCATTTTTTTGGAGGTGGGGCCCTTGACTAAACTTAGTTGTCTGCTAGGATGGATGTAACGAGGGTTGCGTCGATGAAAAAAAGTGGAACGGTCGAGGAAGGGAAGAAATTCCCAGGTCTGAAGGAGGATGCTCGAATGGAATCCGAGATGGTGATCACAGGCGCTATCGTGGATTCTTGGGTCGAATCGGAGCGTGTGACGTCCAACGGCCCCCGGCTGGTTCTTCAGGTCGCGCCTCGGGGTCGGCCGAAGGATCTGGTGATTGTGGAGGCCGAGCCTTCGTTGGTCCCGGATCGATTCTGGCTGGAGGATCTGAGTGAGAACCTCTGCCATGGGAGTCCGGTGCAGGCGGTAGGCCGGGCGTCGTACAACGGTTTCGTGTCCGCGACTCAACTCCAGCTCGTTCGGTGAGATTCGTGACTGAGGATGACTCCAGCGAAGGAGCTGGGGTTGCGTTTGGTTGCTGAGCCTGGTTTCAGGTTGCCAGGGTTTCCTTCTGCGCATTTCGTGTTGGGTCATTGTCGAGAGAGTACGGGCGCGGCCTGGTTTTCGGGGTTATTTGATGAGGCTTTGGGGCCGCGGTGCTGCGGTCTCTCGATGGTTGCGCGGTGTCGCTCTCGTGCATTGGAACGATCGAGCTGGGGTTTTGCCCGTTCCCCTCTTGATTCGCGCTTCCCTAGCCCCTACAAAAGCACAGGCATGCCGATGGCGACACCCCAACGCCCCGGCTCTGAGGTGCCCGGTTTGGCCCTCATAGGTCCGGACGATTGTCCTTGTGGGTGATCGTAACGTCGGTGCGTGCCGCGGTGCTGTTTGCGTGGTGAGTCGCGACTCCCGAGGGCGTCGGCCCACCGGCGATCGGCCCGGCAAGCCGAGCGGGACTGGCCCGTTCGCCCCACCCGTCGGCCGCCCCTGGATGTGGCCGGACGACTTTCCTGGCCCCTGAACTGCGAGCACTGATGGCGTCATCATCCTCCCTCCGGACCCCGCGGGCCTACCAACGCGGGTCCTGGGCGCGCCTCTTCGAAGGGCTCCGATACGGTGGAGGGATCGGCCAGTGGGCCTGGCTGGTCCATCGAGTGACGGGACTCGGCATCCTTGCCTTCCTGATCATTCACATCATCGATACCTTCCTGGTCGTTGCCTACCCGGCCGAGTACGACTTCACCGTGGATATCTACGGCGGAGTCTTCGCCGGGACGTATTACTGGCTGCTCCGCTGGGCGTTCCGCTTCGCCGAGTTGGGGTTGATCGCCTGCGTCCTGTTTCACTCGGTCAACGGCGTCCGGGTCGTTCTGTTCGACCTCTGGCCGGCCTCCTCCGATCATCAGAAGCGGCTCTTCCAGGTGGCGATGGCGGTTTTCGTCCTGATCATGATCCCGGTGACATGGGTGGTCCTCTCGGCGCTGGCCGGCCCGCCCGGACACGCGATGCCGTAGCGTCGGGGCGGATCAGGGATCGGGGTGAGTCGTTCGGATCGGAGGTCGAGGAGACGACATGTCGAGACATCTCAAGCCGGCCGGCGGATTCGAACTCGCGGCCTGGTATTTCATGCGGGTCTCAGGATTGGTGCTGGTGCTGCTGGCCCTGGGGCACCTCTTCATCACGCACATCCTCCACAACGTGGAGACGGTGAACTACGAGTTCGTCGCGAATCGGTGGGCCGACCCGAAGACGGGGGTGCTCTGGCGGCTCTGGGACCTGACCATGATCAACCTGGCGGTCCTTCACGGTTTCAACGGACTCCGGCAGATCCTGGACGAGTACGTGATCCGTCGCAACCGCCGCGTACTGGTCCACACCCTGATCTGGTGCTCGGTCATTGTCCTGACCACGATCGGCAGTTATGCAATTTTGATGTTTGAGAAGGACCAGAACTACCTGGACCAGAAGCGAGCCGCGCAGGGCGGGATCGTGGCCTCGCGGTCGTCCAGGACCGTGACAGATCCGGCCGGCCTGGTGTCGACCTCGAGCCCGACGCCTTGACGCCCTGCGGTCGCCGCGGCGTCGACCGAGCCCGAGCCTTCCTCGATGGGGAAACCTGGACGTCATGAATCATTATCATCGCTTCGATTGCATCATCGTCGGCGCGGGAGGTTCGGGGCTCATGGCGGCCCTGGAGTCGAGCCGTCGGGTCGGGACTGCGGTTGTGAGCAAGCTTTACCCGCCACGGTCGCACACCGGCGCTGCGCAGGGCGGGATCGCCGCGGCTCTCGCGAATCTCGAGGACGACTCGTGGGAGAACCACGCCTACGACACCATCAAGGGCGGTGACTTCCTGGTCGATCAGACAGCCGCCGAGATCCTCTGTCGAGAGGCCGTCGAGGGCATTTACGAACTCGAGCACATGGGCTTGCCGTTCGACCGAACAGCGGCGGGGCGGATCTCGCAGCGTCGGTTCGGCGGCCACACCCGGCCCAATCCGAAGTATGACCCGAACGCCGCTCCCGGCACCGACGCCGCCAAGCCGAGGATTCCCGTGATGCGGTCGTGTCACTCGGCCGACCGGACCGGGCACATGATCCTCCAGACCCTCTATCAGCAGTGCATCAAGCAGGGGGTGACGTTCTTCGACGAGTTCCACATGGTCGACCTGATCCTCGAAGACGGCGAGTGCCGGGGGATCGTCGCCATCGAGATTGCGACGGGCCAGCTCCACGTCTTTCACGCCAAGAGCGTTCTGCTGGCGACCGGCGGCTTCGGCCGGATCTTCAAGGTCTCGTCGAACGCCTACGCGCTGACCGGCGACGGTCCCGCGATTGCCTATCGCCACGGCCTTCCGCTTGAGGATATGGAGTTCTACCAGTTCCATCCAACCGGCATCTACAAGCTCGGCATCCTTCTGAGCGAGGCGTGCCGCGGCGATGGCGGAATCATGTTCAACAAGGACGGCGAGCGGTTCATGGAGCGGTATGCTCCGAACCTCAAGGACCTCGCCAGTCGAGACGTTTGCTCGCGGTCGATTTATCAGGAAGTCCGGGCCGGCCGCGGGATCAACGGCAAGGATTACGTCTACCTCGATATTCGCGCCGAGACGATGAACAGGTACAAGTCGAGCCCGCTTCACCCCGGTCAGGACGTGGATAGTGCCTGGGTCGAGAAGCGCCTGCCCGACATCATTGAGTTCGCCCGGACGTATCTCGGGGTCGACCCGATCCGCGAGCCGATGCCGATCCAGCCGACGGCCCACTACGCGATGGGCGGTCTGCCGACCGACGTCGAGGGACGGGTTCTCCGCGACGTCTCGGGGACGCCGGTTCCCGGTCTTTACTCGGCTGGCGAGAGCGCCTGCGTGAGCGTTCATGGGGCCAATCGGCTCGGCACCAACAGCCTGGTAGACCTGGTCGTCTACGGACGTCGGACGGGCCGGGCGATGGCCGAGTACGCCGCGGCTCGATCGTTTGCCACTCTGCCCTCTCATCCGGAGTCGAAGGCGAGGGAGCAGATTGACGCCCTGCTCTCCCGTCCGAGAACCGAGCCCTGGGCGAAGATCCGAGACGAGATGCAGGTTACGATGATGGAGAACTGCGGCGTCTTCCGGACCGAGGAGACGCTCACAAAGGCCCGCGACGAGATCGCCGCCCTGAAGGCCCGCTATCGTGACCTTGGCGTCCAGGACAAGGGCTCGGTCTTCAACACCAATCTGCTCGAGGTCCTCGAACTGGGAAACCTGCTCGAAACGGCCGAGGCGACTGTGGCCGCTGCTCTCGCCCGCCGAGAGAGCCGGGGCGCCCACTCCCGAGAGGATTTCCCCGACCGCAACGACCACGACTTCTTCAAGCACTCCCTGGTCTACTCTCACGACGACAACCAGACCAGTGTTGTCTACAAGGATGTCGACGTGATCTACGTCGAGAAACACGGCGAACGCGTGCCCAAGTACCCGCTGGAGGTCCGCAAGTACTGATTCAGGCCGGACCCCGAGCGGCACTCATCGACCCATCGCGGAATCAATCGGAATCACCGAACATGGATATCTCGAAGATCGATCACACCGCGCGGGAGCTGACCGTCCGCATCCGGCGCTACGACCCCGAGCGGGCCGAGGAGCCGCGATGGCAGGAGTACAAGATTTCGGCCGACCCGATGGACCGGGTTCTCGACGTCCTCCTGGCGATCAAGTGGAACCAGGACGAGACGATCGGCCTGCGACGGTCGTGCGCCCACGGCGTCTGCGGCTCGGACGCCATGCGGATCAACAACGTCAACGCGCTGGCGTGCAAGACGCTGGTCCGGTCGTTGCAGGGGGACACGCTGACGGTCGAGCCGATCCTC
>DAIDJI010000274.1 GCA_027451455.1 Planctomycetales bacterium
ACGCCTTCGGCTACCTCCGTCAAATGGGCCTCAACAACCGGAATTACGGCGTGATCGTCCTCGACCCGCCCAAGCTCATCCCCGACCGCGACGAGATCGCGCCAGGCAAACGCAAATACTTCGATCTGAACGTTTTGGCAATGAAGCGGGTGGAGCCGGGGGGATTGCTGGTCTCCTGCTCCTGCAGTGGGCTGCTGCCGAGCGCCGATTTCCTGGGTATCCTCCGGGCGGCGGCTCGGATGGCGGGGCGGCCGGCGCAGTTGCTGGCGATGACCGGGGCGTCGGCCGACCACCCGGTCGCGCTCGACGTTCCGGAGGGGTCCTACCTGAAGGTGGCCTGGCTCCGGATCGGCGAGTAGGCCGCGCTCCGGGGCCTCGTTCGAGGAAAGCCTTCCCTTCCGTGACGGACCCGTCTTGCGTACGATGAGGGGCCCGGAATGGTCCTTGGGATAGGGGCCCATCGGGCGCGTGGTCGGAGGTTTCCCGACGTGGCGAGTCTGACGGTCGAGAACTACGTCAAGGCGATCGCGCTGATCGCGGGGCGAAGGGAATCCGGCCGCGCGGTCAGTACCGGAGAGCTCGCGCAAGCGCTCTCGGTCTCGCCGGGTACCGTGACCGGCATGCTCAAGACACTCTCCGAGGCGAGCCTGGCGACCTACACGCCCTACGAGGGCGCCCGGCTCACCGAGGCCGGACACCGGCTCGCCTTGAAGGTGATCCGCCGGCATCGACTGCTGGAGCTCTTCCTCGCCCGAACCCTGCATATGACCTGGGACGAGGTCCACGAGGAAGCCGAGCACATGGAGCACGCGGCCTCCGAGCGGCTGGTCGACCGGATCGAGGCGTTCCTGGGATACCCGGCCGTCGACCCGCACGGCGACCCGATCCCCCGCGCCGACGGCTCGTTGACCGAGACCGAGGGCACGCCGATGGCCCGGCTCGAGCCCGGCGATCAGTTCCGTGTCGTCCGGGTGATGGACCAGGACCCGACGTTCCTCCGATACCTCAGCGAGTGCGGGCTCGAGCTCCACGCGGCCGGCGAGGTCCGCGAGAACCGCCCCGAATCCGGGGCCCTGGTCTGCCAGCTCGGCGACCGAAGCATCGCCCTCGGCCTGGCCGCCGCCGCCAAGGTCCTCGTCACCCCGGGCGAGGAGCCCACCGGAAACACGTCCTCAAGCCATTCGTCGGCGGCCGACTGATCCGGGTCCTTCACGATCGGGGCGAGATGGACGCCTACATGCCGTCGTCTCGCCAGGACGCCGATGACTTCCTCCTGGCCCACCTGGTCTGCATCCTCGCCGAGGAGCTCGACCGTGACGTCGAATCGGGATGGACGACCACGAAGCCAGGTTGGGTCCGATCGTTCCGCGCCATCGTTCGCGAGAAGGTCGTCCCCGGCCGGCCGTCGAGCCATCGGGCGATCATCGGCCCCTGGCCTCACGATCGAAAGGCGTCGGCGGCATCGGAGCCGGGCGTCCGATCGGGGCGGAACGGCGAGAGGTCCACCCTCGGAGCGCGGTTCAGGACGACGTCCACAACCAGCTCGGCGGTCGCCGGGGCAAGCTGCAACCCCGCGCGTCGGTGGCCGGTCGCGAGGATGAGGTTCTCCATCCTGGTTGCCCGGCCGAGATAGGGGCGGCTGTCGAAGCTGCCAGGCCGGAGCCCGGCCCAGGTCGTCTCGACCTCAGCCTCCCCAAGCGCCGGGCAAAGCGCGATCGCCTCGTCGAGCAGCACCCGGGCACCGATCGCGGTCGGGCGGGTGTCGAAGCCGACGTCCTCCTCGGTCGCCCCGATCAGAATCCGACCGTCGTCGCGCGGGACGAGGTAGTTCCTCCCGTGCTCGACGATCCGGCGGAGGATCGGACGATCGGCCTTCAATAGAACGATTTGCCCCTTGATCGGCGGAGTGGGCGTGCGGACCCCGGCCGGTTCGAGCAGTCCGCCCGACCAGGCGCCGGCCGCGACGATCACCGTCCCACAGGGGATCTCGCCATCGGCCGTCCGGACAGCCGCGATCCGGCCGCCCTCGACCACGAATCCCTCGGCCCCTCGGTGCGGCTCGATCCGGGCCCCTCGTCGCTCGACGGCCGCGATCAGGGCCTGGAGCAGGCGAGGGTTCCGGACCTGAGCACGATCGGGGAGGAAGTAGACCGATCGGAGGTCGGAGGCAAGCGCCGGCTCGACCCTCGCGTAATCGCCAGGTGGGATGCGCTCGAAGGCGATCCCCTCAGCCCGCCACTGACCGGCGGAGGCGTGCAGGGCCTCGGCCTCGCGATCGGTCCGGGCGACATCCACGCCCCCGGATCGCCGGAATCCCGGGTCGATGCCGGTCTCGTCGAGCAGGGCAGCGGTCCACTCGGGATAGAGCCGGGCACTCCACGCCCGGAGTGCAGCGAGTGGATGAGCCGGGACATCGCGCCTCGCCTCGCCGATCGGCGGGATAAGCCCCGCACCGGCCCACGAGGCCTCTCGCCCTGGCTCGCGACGGTCCAGCAAAACCGGGGCCATCCCCTCGCGGGCCAGGACATAGGCGATCGAAAGCCCAATCACCCCACCCCCTACAATCACGACATCCGCAGCCTTCATTTTTGTCATGACCATCGGCAACAGGTGGGATTCGCCTAGCGAGCCGTCGTTGGACGTCGGACCGGACGGCGCAGTCGATACAGGTGCGAGCCCTCCGCCGCCAGGATCAGGTCGGGGCCGTCCCAGGCGACCCCCTCGATCGCCGTCTGAGGATACCGGACCTCAGCCGCCAACTCCCAGCGACCGACGTCGGCCTCGGCCCTCCGATAGATCCGCGTCACGGCATACGAAGCGACCGCGAGCATCGAGCCGTCGACGCTGAGATCGGCGCCCGTGGCCGGCTCGACAAACCCCGGGAGCTTCCCGATCGGCCGGGGCGGATCGACGGTCTTCGAGGAGAAATCGAGCGGGACGGCAAAGAGCGCGGCCTCGCGACCGTCGAGATACTTCGCGACAACGACCGCCCGGCCCCCGTCGAGGAATAATCCCTCGGCGTCGAATCGGTCGCTGGCCGCCTGTCGATACGAGACGGCCGAGGCGGCGAGCGGACGTCCCTCGTCGGGCTTGGAGGGGTCGGGCTCATCGATCCGGTAAAGGGTCCGAACCCGGAGCCAACCGCCGTTGTTGCCGATATCGCCGACGTAGAGCCGGCCGTGGTCGTCGATCGCGATATCTTCCCAGTCGAGGTTTGGTACGGCGAGGCGATACCGGGCGACGAGCCGCCCGTCGCCCCGGACAGCGAAGAGCAGGGGAGGATTGCCGGAGTCGTTGTGGACCCAGAAGATCCCAGGATGCCGACGGCTTCGGACGATTCCCGACGCCTCCGGAATCGCAGCATCGAGCCGGCCAATCGGCTCCAGCAGCGAAGGAGGAAGGCCATCCGCAGAGTCGAGGGACGCGCCGGCACCCCCAAGAAGCAAGATGGCGACGAGAAGACACATCAACCGGCGGGCCTCCCTGATATCGGCCGCGAGGAGAAGACTCCTGGAATCGTACCAGAACCCCTCGCCCAGGGACCAGCGCCGTTTCCTTCTGGGTCCACCCGTCCACCCGCGAATTGAGGACTGGCTCCGGAACGCAGCGGAGGTGCCCGTCGCCGTTTCGTGGTCCAGTAAATAAGCGGTTGCCCCGCCGGCCTCCTGGGATCGCGGAGCAAATGGCGGACCTCGAAGGCGAGCGCCCCTCGCCTTTGGCCTACCAGTGCATCACGAATCCCCCGTCGACGTTGATTGTCTGACCTGTGACGTGCTCGGCGCGGGCGGACGACAGGAAGACGATCATATCCGCGATCGCCTCGGGCGTCTGCCACCGGCCAAGCGGGACCACGGCCCGGATCTTCCGCTCGGTCCATTCCTCGTACGAGAGCCGATCGGAGGGGGACGTCTGATCGTGCCAGGCCTGCCAGACCGCACGGTTCAGGGGCGTCTGCACCATCCCCGGACAGACCGTGTTCACCCGGATTCCCTCAGGGGCCAGGTCCTTCGCCAGGCATTGCGCGAAGTTGATATTGGCTGCCTTCGAGGCGCTATAGGGCGGGTCGGTCTGCGACCCAATCTGCCCGGCGACCGAGGCGACGAAGACCATCGTACCCGTCGATCGCCCGATCATGTGCGGCCCGACAACGTGCGCCACGTTCGCCATCCCGATCACGTTGACGTGCAGAACCCGCGTCCAGTCGGACGCCTTCAAATTGGTGAACGGGAAGCCGAATCGACCCGACCCGATCGCCGCGGCGTGGACCAGGTGGTCCATCGACCCGAGTCCGGAAACCGTTCGATCGAGTGCCAGTGCCACACTCGCCTCGTCGCCGACATCGACCGAGACGCCGAGAGCCCGGACCGAGAACGATTCGGCGATCTCCTCGGCGGCGGTGGTTGCGGCGTCGCCTGCGAGGTCCCAGATCGCGACGTGCGCGCCCTCGGCCGCAAACGCCCGCGCCGCGGCCCTGCCGATTCCGCTCGCACCACCGGTGATCACCGCGACGTGCCCACCCAGGTTCAAATCCATCGAACTGGCTCCGATAAGAATCCTGATGAATCCAGATCACTGGTCGCGAGGGTCGATCATCGGGCGGTGTATCCGCCGTCGAGCATCAGCGTGGCGCCGGTGAAGAAGCCGCCGTGGTCGCTCGCCAGGTAGGCATAGAAGTCGGCGACCTCCTCGGGCGTGGCGATCCGCCCGATCGGGTGCCCGTCGCGGAGCATCGCCCAGAACGCGGCAGGATCGCCCGACGCCTCGGCCGACCGCTGAACCAGCGGCGTGTCCACGGTCCCACAACAGACGGCGTTGACCCGGATCTTGTAGCGGGCGTACTCAACAGCCATCTGACGGGTCATCTGGTGGACGGCCCCCTTGGAGGCGGCATACGCGCCTTGCAGCGGGATGCCGGCCTCGCCCGAGATCGAGCCCGCGTTGAGAATCACGCCCCCTCCGCGGTCGATCATCACCGGGATCACGTGACGGGCGGCCCAGTAGATCGCCTTGACGTTGACGTTCATCACGAGGTCCCACTCCTCGGGCGTGTGCTCGTGGAGCGGCTTGACAACGCTCACCCCCGCGTTGTTGATCAGCACGTCGAGGCGGCCGAAGCGGTCAAGCGCAGCCCGGGTGAAGGCACGCGACGTCTCCTCGATCGCGACATCGCCGCGAATGGTCTCCAGCCTTGCCCGATGCTCGGGCGAGCACGCTCCATCAAGCGAGGCAGCGAGGTCTTCGGATCGATCCACGGCGACAACGCCCGAGGCGCCGGCCTCAAGGAACCTGAGGACGGTGGCGCGTCCGATCCCTGAGCCCGCGCCCGTGATCACGGCCACCTTCCCGGTGAGGGTAACGTCCAAGAGATCGCCCCCGGATCATGGGGAGAGCCGCGGCGATCCGGGAGACAAACATCCCGGCGCACTGGTTCGCCGCGGCGGGATGGTCCCCAGGATACGATGGCCGGCCGACGATCGCCATGGCCGACAAACCAGCGGATCGGACGCAGGGCAGGGGGGATTGACAACGATCCCGCCGAGCCCGGAAAGTACAGGAGATCGAGCGTCGGAGAAGGCCGCCCAACCACGAGAGTCGCCGTGCTTCCCCGTCCGACGGAGGACACCATGGACCGACGCGCGATCGCGATCTCGGGAATCGTCCAGGGTGTGGGCTTCCGGCCTTTTGTCCACGGGCTGGCGAATCGGTGGCAGCTCAACGGTTTCATCCGCAATGTCGACGGCGGTGTTCGCATCGAGGTCGAGGGCGATCCTCGCGCGCTGGACGGTCTTCTCGACGCGCTCATCCAATCGCTGCCGCCCCTGGCCCGAATCGAGACGCTGGACTGGTCCTCGCAGCCGGTCCAGGGCGATCGCTCCTTCCGAATCGACCCCAGCGCGACCGACAACGGCGTCCCCATCTTCCTCCCGCCCGACGTCGGCACCTGCGACGATTGCCTCGCGGAACTGTTCGACCCGCGCGACCGCCGGTTCCGCTACCCGTTCCTGAACTGCACCCACTGCGGACCCCGGCTGACGATCATCGTCGGCTCGCCGTACGACCGGGAGCAGACCAGCATGGCCGCGTTCGCAATCTGCGAAGCCTGCCGGGCCGAGTACGAGAATCCCTCCGATCGTCGGTTCCATGCCCAACCGATCGCCTGCCCCGAATGCGGCCCTCGCTTGCAATGGCTCGACGCCTCGGGCCATCCGGTGTCGGGGATTGTCGATCCGGTCGGCGCCGCGGTCGAAGCCCTGAACGACGGCCGGATCGTCGCGATCAAGGGACTCGGCGGCTATCATCTTGCGGGCCTTGCCCGGCTCTCGAAGACCATCTCCGAGCTCCGACGTCGGAAACACCGGGACGAGAAGCCAATCGCTCTGATGGTCCGCGACCTCGACGCCGCGCGCACTTTCTGCGAGGTCTCGGCCCAGGAAGAAGCCCTGCTCCACTCGCCCCGACGTCCAATCGTGCTGCTCCGACGGCGGCCGGGGATCGAGATCGCCAACGATGTCGCGCCGGGCGACCCCTGGCTCGGTCTGATGCTTCCATATACGCCGCTGCATCATTTGCTGATGCACGACCTGGACGGCCAGGCGCTGGTGATGACCAGCGGAAACCGATCCGACGAGCCGATCGCCCACGAGGACCGCGACGCCGTCGAGCGTCTCTCGGGGATCGCCGATGCCTTCCTCGTCCACGACCGCCCCATCCACCTGCGCTGCGACGATTCGGTCACGCGGGTCGTCGCTGGCGACGAATTGCCGATCCGTCGAGCCCGGGGCGAGGCCCCGCGTCCGATCCGCCTGCCAATCGACTGCGTCCGGCCGATGCTCGCCCTGGGCGGCCAGCTCAAGGCAACATTCGCCCTCGGCCGCGGCTCTCATGCGTTCCTCAGTCATCACATTGGCGACCTCGATCATTGCCTGGCGTTTGCTGCTTATGAAAAATCGATCGCTCATTATGAGCGGCTGTTTGGGGTCTCACCCGAGGTCCTGGTCCACGACCTGCACCCTGACTACGCCTCGACCCGGCTCGCCGAGCGGATCGCGGGTGACCGGCCGAGGATCGTTGTCCAGCATCATCACGCTCATATCGCCGCGTGCCTGGCCGAGAACGGAGTCAGCGGCCCGGTGATCGGCCTTGCGTTTGACGGGACCGGATACGGGACCGACGGCACCAT